>CAITDW010000101.1 GCA_903891235.1 uncultured Candidatus Saccharibacteria bacterium | reverse complement strand
GCAAGGTGTTTTTAATTATTATTTAAGATATAATATATCTAATTTGTTTGGAGAGGTGCAGGAGTGGTTTAACTGGCTCGCTTGGAAAGCGTGTGTCTGGGTCAAACTGGACCAAGGGTTCGAATCCCTTCCTCTCCGCCACATGTTAAGTGATAATATATTTCCATTTTAGATAATAAAAGACTTTATGGTAAACTTCAAATATGGAAAATCAAAACTTAAAAACATTGCCACAACAAAACGTACCACCACAAGTTAAAAAAAGAGAGCCTTCTGCTAAAGTAAAAAAAATTAGACGTATTTTTTATCAAGTCTTAATTGGATGTCTTGTTGCATCAGCAGGAATAGGGGTAATCGCAGTACTTACAGGAGGCTTTAGCGACACTCTCGGTAGAGCAATAGGAACAATAGCTTTGGTTGCGCTTCACGCAGCACTGAGTTTTGGCTACATTTCAGAGAATGATAAAAGAACCAACAATCCTGATGGTAGAAGTACCGAAATATTTAGTAACGCTGTATTTACACTATTGATTGCCAGCTTTATAACTTCACAATTCGGAATTTGGAAAGTATTAAGTGGTGATATGACCCTTAGACTGTACTTGCTATATGGCGTATTATTATTCGCAACACTCCATGCTGATGTTCTATACAGAATACGACGAATTGAAAAGAAAATTGACTATGTCATTAATTCCAATTACGTCACTATGACTATAGTAGTTTTGATGTTAACAGTTGTAATATTTGCCAGCCATGCATCAGATCTTGGAGATTTCTACTATAGGATTCTAGCAGCAATTGCAATTATCGACACGACTATGACAATTGCAGTCATTATTATGCGAAAATTATATCTACAAAAGTATCCCGAACTAGCTATTGAAATTGAAAACTCAGAAGTAGGAAGTCATCAAAAAAGAAGCTTCTGGAAAAATCCTCTAGTAATAGTACTTGAGATATATCTTGTGTTGCAGGTTTTTATTCCCATTTTGGCTTTGATATTTTTATCAATAAGGAAATAGTACCAATAAACATAAAAGAATAGCTAGCTATTGATTAATTTGAATATTAATGTTATAATTAGTATTATGAGAAATAGTCAATTAGAAGAGTTCGGAAGAATTCACAAAAGTAAAATTGAAGAAATAGTGACATTATCTGATGAAATTATAGAATCAGATCAATCAAAAGTCACTATACTTGTTGATACCTCAGTTAAGCATAATTCTGAGGAAAATGCAGGATTTTTTTATGATGATCCCCTAATAATTGCTGAGACACAGGTTAACGATTTTTTGGAAAGCTCAACTTATTTTGATGAGTTCGATAAAGCCGAATCAGAAGCACTAAATAAACCTAAGCTATTAATTTGTGAGGCTGGCTTATTAACTCAACCCGATACTTTTGAAACGAATAAAGGATTCGTTGATTTAAGTAGAGTAAGCTTAGTAGGTCTTGAGAAATATATGACAGCTACTAGGCATTCTATTGTTTTAGATTCAGATATAACAGAAATGACTCTATATATTGATAAAATTGGTGATCAAGATTCTATTCCTGAGGTTCATTTCAAGGACAGGGATAAGCAACATTATTTAGCATATGATCAAGCAGCTTCAGTCCTATCTAGCTACGACATGAAGGACATAACAGATCTATTAATGAATAGTTATGCTAACAGCGAAATAGATCAAAAATTATTTGAAATAAAACTTAACTATAAAGGTTCGAGCATGGAAGGGGAAGTTTCCAATGTCTTAAATAGCCTAAGAAAAATTATTATATTAAATAGATCTGAGATAGAATTCAATAATATAGCTGGGAATATAAAAGTCCCGTTAGTGGAACAACTAGATTATATTACTGAAGAACTTTATGAAATTAAAGGATAATTTATCCTATTAATGTGCCGACTTTTTCACCCTTAATTGCTGAGACAATATTACCCTCAGTCATACTATCGAATATTATAATAGGCATTTTATGTTCTAGTGCCAAGCCAAGTGCAGCTTGATCCATGACTTTAATATTTTCTTGTTCCAATGCT
>CAITDW010000100.1 GCA_903891235.1 uncultured Candidatus Saccharibacteria bacterium | reverse complement strand
ATTACGAATTTCTGCTAATGGATACTCCCCTTTTGAAAAATATCTAAAATTATATTTTCTATATTGTTGCTCACGCCAAAGAGATTTTGTAACTAAATAACAAACTACTTTTTCAATTTTAATAGGACGTATTATTTGTGTTTTTTGATATAAACTTTTAGCTTTGTTTAATTTGTTATTAAATCCAGATATTTCTAACAATATTATACCAATGAGTCCTGAGAGACTTATTATAAGCCAATCGATCCAAGTAGTATTTGCTAAAATGTTCAATGTATCTTCTATCATATTTAAGTCACCAATATTTATTTAACTCGCAAAAACTGTCACGGATACCCCGTCTAAAGCAGGTAGTAAATTCCCTAAAGTATCAACTGTATAGACCATCACCTGAGTTGCCGTTTTAGAACGGAAAAACACTTGAAAAGGAGCAATAGTTTCTGTTCCCCTAGCAAGCGATAATAACACCGTATAATTACCATTGTTAAATGGAGTAGCGAAATTAATAACATAAGAACCATTACCACCAGTAACGGATGCAATGTTAAATTGATTTTCAATAGTAATATTATTAGTTGTAGCATTATTGTCAAAAAAGAAACATTGAGCTTTGGCAACCGCTGGATTAGTAATTGCTCCAGTGACTTGTAAAGTATTAACACCGCTTAAGTTACCGCTTGGATCTACTCCAACCTGATTTAAAAACACCGATCCAGTTCCGGATGTAGATAAATTTATATCATCATTAAGATTTGGCGCAGTTATACTATTTAAAGTTAAAAATAAAGTTCCAACTTGCACGCTATCAAGCTCTGTTAAAGCTTTAGTTAATTTTATTAAAGGTATTCCTCCCTGCCCATCAGGGTTATCTATCTCTATGTTAGCGCCATTTCCTAAAGCGTAAGTAGCAAAAGTTAGCGACGGGGTAGTCTGATTAACCATTAAAAATCCGCTGCTGACTTGGCTGGCTAGATTATTTAAGTTATTTAACGTATCTGCTACTGTAAAAGTAATATTTCCTGTTGGCGGAATAACCGTTGCATTAGTTATAGCAAGAGCGTCATTACTACTTTCCGTACTAAACGTAGTAATGCCACTAGTGCCACCACCAAAAGGAATAACCCGCCAAACTCCCTTGGCAGTTGAGGAATCTACTAAATACAATTGATTAATTTCACCGGGAGTCATGATGTTGGTCAGGGGTGATCCGTCACTATAGAGAATTGTAAAATCATGAAACCCGACATTGTTAAATAATAATGTCGTGCCAGTCGGTACCACAAGACTACTCGGTAAGGTTATGGTATTGGCATCATTATTTGAGATAATATCGTTAATATCACTAACAATTATCCCCGGTGTAACCGGATAAGGCCATGATAGAATAATGTTTGCATCGAGCGTAATTTGTGAATAGGACATTGTAACTTCTATATGTTTCTATTTCTATATACTTGGCCTATATGATTTATCAGAGAACGGTTGCAACGGATTAAAAACATCGGTTTCCATCCGCTCTAAAGTATCACGCATTACTCTAACACCTAAATCTTCATAATGTTTGCGTTCTCTATCACCGTAACGTACGTCTCTTGCCAAGAGAATAGTATCACCGGTAGTAATACAATCATTCTCTCCTCTTTTATCCGCTCTGTAGGTACGTTTGTTTTGTAGTCTATCAGGAGATACTATATACCATTTCTTAGCCAGTAATCGGTCGATTCTCTCCGGGGAATTCAACGCAAAATAATATTCCTCACCAGGTTGCTTGACCTCGGTAATCAGCGCATAAAAAGGACATGTTGAATCAGCAAATTGCAGATCAAAATCACTGTCGCTTAAGTCATGGTCTCTAATATCTCTATCAAGAGATTTAAATTCGGTATTTTTGTCTTCTTTATATTTAACTGCCATTTTTTGACCTCATATCTTTGTCATATTGTTCTAAGTAGCTTAAGTATTTTTCGTCAGAGTGACCAAAAGCAGCCGCAGCTTTTTTTTCTCTTTCCGTTAACTGTCTTGGTTTTCTGTTAGGGATTGCTTCTGCCGACTTGCGACTACTAACGGCGCCAAAATGCCTTGCCGCCGTAGCAGGGGGAGCGTTACCCTGCTCCCTTAAATTATCAAGATATTCATCAATCATGCTGTAATAAGAAGATGAACCTATTAAATTCTTCTTGTTATTAAGCTCATATTTTTGATCTAGTTTCTTGATAAAAGATAATACTTGATTAGTTAAGGTCTGATCATATTCAGCGGTATTTTTATCGAGTTCCGGATTACTATCAAGCCAGTCGTATAATCTTCTTTCATACTCTTGTGCCAAGATTGCCTGATTATTGTAATCATTGCTTGGATTTTGTGGAAAATTGGTAATTTTGCTTGCATCATTAAGTGCATGCGTGATTCTTGAAATCTCCACTGT
>CAITDW010000099.1 GCA_903891235.1 uncultured Candidatus Saccharibacteria bacterium | reverse complement strand
ATATTTTTACTTTTATGTCAATATAATCGGTAATAAACACCATTTAATATTACTTTTATGTAAAAATAGTGGCATTTTAGAATTATCCATTTACTAATGGTGTAAATTTGTGTCAAAATAAGAAAGCTTGGATTTGATATATTTTTATTTTCTACAAGGCGCTATTTAGATGCATTTAAATGAAATTAACGAAATTGATGATAAAAAAATAACTGTGCTTAACAATAATTTATCTAAAAACATTGCTATCTTAATGGAAAGAAATCAAATAACAGAAAGTGAGCTAGCTAGAGCACTCGATCTCCCCTATAACACCGTAAAAAGATTGATTAGTGGGTTTACAACCGACCCAAGAATATCGACGCTATCAATGATCGCACAATATTTTAATATCACACTGGATGCCTTATTTAGTGAAGAAGACCCAACTAAAGTTACAATACGAAGCAACGATAAAACTCCACGCTCTGTCCCAATACTAAGCTGGGATGACATTTCTAATAAAGATTTTATTCAGGTTTTAGATTTCAAAAACTGGGACCATTGGCAGCCAATAGCTCTTGCATCAACAGATAACCTAAGTGATTCGGCTTATGCCTTGGAAAGTCGACCTTCAATGCACTCTCGATTCCCTGTTGGGACTGTTTTCATTATAGATCCAAAAGAAAAACCTATTGATGGTGACCTGGTTTTAATAAGATTTAAAAATAATGAGTCAGTTTCCTTGCGTGACTTAATCATTGACTCTCCTCACTGGCAACTTTTATCAATCGCTCAAAATACTCCATCTATAAACTACGATGTAAAGGAGCATGAAATAGTTGGTGTTGTTGTATTAATAATTTTAAATACAAGAAAATCATGAGTCTTATAGGTCATTCATCTAATCCCGAGCTTCAAGAAAATAACAGCTATTTACCGTCCATATCTATAGTTTTTTATATGATTTTACTGGCATCTTCTGTTGCAGGCCAAAAATTGATATCTATTTTCGGAATCATTATTTCAGCGGGTAATATAATTTTTCAAATTAGCTATATGCTTATTGTGTGCATAACCGAATTATATGGATTAAAACAAGCTAAAAGAATTATCATTACAGGAGCTGTTTGTAATTTGTTTGTTGCATATTATCTATATTTAACTGTAAAAATTCCAAGTGCGAGTTTTTGGTTAAATCAAAGTAACTATTCACAAATAACATTAATCACTTCTAGCATATTGTTTACATCAACTGTAGCTTATGTCTCATCAGAAATAGCAAATGCCACAATAGTTTCAAAATTAAAGGTATTTTTTAGAAGTAAATGGTTTATTATACGTGCTATTTTCTCAACATCTATAGCGTGCGTTATAGATACAATCTTTATGTTGCCAGTAATAATTGCACACACACCAGATAAAGTGGTTATTGTTTGTTATTCACTGGTGCTGATAAAAGTACTTTATTCTCTATTATTAATTCCAATTGCATGGTTTTTGGTGGGATTTTTGAAAAACCAAGATCCTTCACTTTCCGAGACTAGGTCCATGCCATTTTCTTCTGTCTCTT
>CAITDW010000098.1 GCA_903891235.1 uncultured Candidatus Saccharibacteria bacterium | reverse complement strand
TTAATCCTGTTTCTACATCGATAGTGAATTCATCACCTCTAACAGTAAAAATTAAACAATCAATGGCAACTAAAGAATTATTTGTAAATTGAACAACTAAATTTCGTGGTGTATTTTGGTCGGCGATACTACATCTTGAACAATCAATATAATAAACTCGGTTATTTTGCCAGTAATCTTCAGTTATCAATCCAACAGGAAGTGAGAAATCAGTAATAATATTTTCATAAGATGCGACTTGTTCTACATAATTTTCAAAAAGATAATAAAGAGGTATATTAAGAACATTTACGCCACCCAACTGTACGTTTATTTGTGTCAAAGATAATGGGGAAAATGTGCCAGGACAAGTATCGACAGGGGACACATATTGATTATAACCAGATACAGAAGAAGAAATAAGAGGAATAATAAATACACCTTTAATATTAGTAATCCCAGATTGGCAAATTTGAGAAAAATTTGATGCAGACGCAATATTATTAATAGTGGTTGTTAAATAACTATTATACGTCACCTTTTTACTACGATTAGCCGATACATATTCTAATGATTTTTGAGGTTTTAATTCTACTTGTGAATAATACAATCTACAAGAACCGAATGTTGGATGTGCAGCACCAGATAAACCCAAATTTACACCATTAGCAAGTGCCGTTGTGGGAGCTTTACTAATAAATAAACCAGCCGATACTTGTGTAAACACAGCAGCACCAACTGTATTTGAAGATTGATTAATAGTAAAAGGACAGGTAGTCGAAAATGTTGTGGAAGATTGATTAAAAGCAGTTGTAATAGGACCGCTATTAATAGCCGAAGCTTGGGATACAGTACACGCACCAGTATTAACATAAATTCTTAACGCACCTTGCATTTTTCGTGAAAGGGGTAAATTGTCGAAAGAGTCCATAATATCTCTTAATCTAATAATAGCAACATCATAATAAACGCCATAATTTGTATTTAAAATTCTAAAACTAGCTTTACCTTCAGTGTCAACTTGTTGTTGTGATTGTAATAAATCAAAATTATTTGCGGATCCATTAGCAACGTTCCAATTAATACGTTGTACGGATTTTGTTAGTCTATCATTACCAGTCGCACTATTAAGGGCACCGACAGCGTTAGATTGAAGACTATTACCAAAAACAAAATTATTCTGTAATCCAGTTGTAGCAGTGTATTTCATACTATTAGTACTATCTATTTGTGGTAAACCGAGTTCACTTCCATATTGTATTTGGTCACCGATACTCATTTTACTATACATACGCACTGTGGCGTTAACGTTAGAAAATGGGTTCATTTGTTCAATTATTTTGCCATCTAATTCGAGTTCACATTTATCGATCAATTGCCAGTATCCAGCCTTTAATGATAACAAAGAAGAAGCAGCACCAGTACCTGCAGGAGAAGGTGCAACAGGAGTACCAGTATTATTCAATAAATAAACCATTGTTATCGGAATTGCAATAAAAAAATCTTGAGGATTTAAAAAGTATTTTGAATTGTATAAAGATCCCATGTCGAATTGAACTAAACTAAGAGAATTATTCTGATAAATACCGCCGTTAAGATCATTTATGTAGTTAAATGACTTATTTTCAAATGGGGTATTCGAAACGTGTTGATCGACGGATGATTTTTCTAATACATATTTATCTGTGCTCATTATATAATATATACTATATATAATTATTTTATGAATAAATAATATAAGAATTCATATAAATATATTCATAAAAATGAGATATTTAT
>CAITDW010000097.1 GCA_903891235.1 uncultured Candidatus Saccharibacteria bacterium | reverse complement strand
TTACCTCCTCCGTAATTGATGCTATAGGACAAGGTAATGAAATATCATTAGTTGGTTTTGGTAATTTTAGTATCAATAAAGTAGCAGCTAGAAGTGGTCGCAATCCTAGGACTAAAGAGTCGATACAAATACCAGCTTATAATCAAGTAAGGTTTAAGGTTGGACAAAAGCTCAAAGATGCAGTTAATCCGATTGGCTAGAAAATCAAAATAATTCAATATCAATAAATATACAAATAGGTATATTTAGGAGACTTGACAATCTTAATAAAAGCTATTAACATTTAATAATACTTAATATAATAAGATAAAGAGGTTATTATGACCATAGTTAGTGCTTTAATTCCAGAGGAATTATATAAATCTTTGCGTAATACGTCTAAACTATTAAATCGTTCAAGTTCTTTTTTGATTAGAGAAGCTTTGACTAATCATTTAGAAGAAATTAAAGAAGACATGGAAGATTACAATGATGCTGTAGAAATATTAGCCCAGAATAATCCACGCTATTCTTTAGAAGAGATAGAGAAAAAGTATGACTTGGAAGATTGAATTCGATGCAAAAGTAGAAAAAGAATTAGACAAACTAAGTCATCAAGCTCGGAAGACGATACGTAATTATCTTAGATATAAAGTGTTAATACTTGAACATCCTAAACAACTCGGTAAAGCTTTAAGTCGCAACAAAAAAGGTTTATGGCGTTACCGAGTAGATAAATTTAGAATCTTATGCAAATTAGAAGAAGACAAGCTCATTATTTTGGTAGTAAAAATTGCTAAACGTGATGTTGTTTATGAAGACTAAAGAATATTGACTAAATAATCGTAAACAGCTACAATGGCCGATGCTATCAAATGTTTACGTAAAATAAGTTTAGTTTCTCAATTTTCTAAATTTATTTCTACGTAGACACGGTAACCCCCCCCCAATTTTTAAAATCCGCAAAAACCTTTAACAAAAAAGCGTAAAAATCGCTACACATAACCAGAATTATGGAAAGTGTTGCCGATTTGTCGCATAGAAAGGTTAGGGAATTAAGGGAAAATTAACCATTAAAACGGCGTCATTTTTCCAGCTTTGATCTGCTTAATACAAAAATAGAACCTGTCTTGATAATTCGGTTTATTGGCTACTCTATAAAAATAAGTCGTGATTAATTTCACCAACACTATGTACTTCATAATCATCCGTATCTAGAGATAACAGAGTCAGGTTGTAAATGCTATCAAGACCAAGATTTAAGTTCTTCATACTATAAGCTTTATGTATAATCCTAGTACCATTTGTATGATTATCGTTTTGAATCACAAAGCCGCTTAAATAGTTTTCGTTATCTAGCGAGTCGCTATAACTAGCTTCTAACTCAATATATTCTGATAATATTCCTTTCATCTCTATAGAGAGTTTTATTCCGTCTGTAGCATTTGTAAGTATTTCTATTAATTCCACTTTTGCTGATTCGTAGTTGGAATTTTTGATTGGATATTGTTTTTGTTCAAAATATTCTATTAAAGACTTACATATTTCTACATTACCCTTCGTTATTGCAAAATCGAAAAAGGTACCATTTTTATATAAAACATCTATATCATCAAATGTATCTAAAAGCTGCTTAACCATTTGTGTATTGTTAGCGCAACAAAAATCCCGTATAGTACTATTTATCATTGCATTCCTCATTCTTGATCTACAAAATAATTCTCATCCAGACCTATAAGCTCTGATGACATATCTTGATTTATTGCTTCAACATGCTTACTATATGTTGATTCTATGTTTTTATATTCTAATTTTTTGGCTTGCAGTATTTGTTCCAATTCTAATATTTGATCTCTCATGGCTTTTAGACCTAATTGCTCAAATTCTTTTGTTTGTTTTTCAAGCTTAGTTTCTGATATCTCTTTTAATTTCATATTGGTTTCAGTTACTTTGTTTAAGTTCGATGACTGCTTTGCCCTCAAAGGTTTGTTAAACTCGGGATAATGGGTATCTATTAGATCATTATTCGTTATTAGCCTCACTGCATCTGACTCCATTATTTTATAGATATCATTATATTCAGTTTGCTCCTTATTAAGTAAAAAAGCTAATTTTACTGCAACATCGATACAATCTCTCCATTTGTTTGAATCATACCCTGTATCTGCGCTTGAAGGACGACTATATATCTTATATAATTTATTAGGCGTATATAAAGCTTCTATACTTGCATCAAAAGTAGATAAGTGGCTACTAAATTGAGGGTTATTTGGATCTATCAGTAATATTTTCTCTCCAGTACGACATAAAATTGCAGT
>CAITDW010000096.1 GCA_903891235.1 uncultured Candidatus Saccharibacteria bacterium | reverse complement strand
TATTCAGTTAATAGTTTAATTGATGATGCGGATAAATTATATGAATATGTTTTATTTGGTAAACAAAAGGAAGTAGCCAAATGTTGTTATACAGAGAAAGAACCATGGTGTGAATCCAAGGAAGAATATGACAGGGATAAAGATACGGAAGTTTCCGATGAAAAAGAAGGGACTTGTGAAGTAGTTGATCTTGATCCCTGGAATACTGAAGAATTTTTTAAATTATGTAATAGTTTTAAAAATGATTTAAGTATTTTCCAATGTAGTAATGTTTCCACAGATTTTTCTAAAGAAAAAAATCGCAAGAACTTCTATGATGGAATTTTTAGCGAAGATTCCGACGTAGATAAGATCAAGGAATACTTAACTCCTACTCGATTGGTTAATTATGCTCATACTCCTACCAATGAGCAGATTGAAGGTAAATGGAAAGACATCAAATCTCTACCAGAAAAACCTTTTCAATTAGGTAGTATATATGAAAATATGTGCAAAGACTATATTAGAAGCACCCCCTTATTCCCTAAGAAAGAAGGCTATTTCGATCAGTGGTCCAAAGAAAGAGACGATAAATTAGCCAAAGAGAAGACTACCCAAGAACAATCGATTTATTCTAACGTAATGAGTATCTCTGGTAACTTAACCGGGTATCAGAATAATTACCTATCAGATAAATGGAGATTCTACACACTTAATACTTAAAATATATGCAATTCAACGAACAAAAACTACGAACCGATTTAAAAAAATCCCTTGGATTTGAAACCGTCCCAGATGACGACCTACAAAATCATCAAATTATTCTAAATTCCCCCACAGGAGGAAGCACCGAATTATCTCTATCAGTTAAAGATTACATTGATACGGAAGTACGTATCACTAGAGAAGCATATGAACAATTAGATTTCGATATGAATAATACAGAAATTCCCGATATTATTACCTCTACCGAGAACTTTATTGTAGGAGACACTGCAACTTCTAATCTAACCGTAGAAAGTATCAAATATTTCGATATTTCTTTCCAAAGTTTCGACAATAAAACACAAGAAAATGAAATTAAGAATTATACTGTTGCCCTAAGTTTCAATCCTAATGATCCTAAATCGGTGCAACAATTCGTTGATCAATCTAACCAGATTAAAAGTCATTTCACCTTTGTTAAGGAGAAAAGTAGGTTCCTCCTATTAGGAATTGAAACTATTATTTCTTATTATCAGTATGTTAATTTAGTGAGTAATTTGGTTAATCCTAATCCTCCTTCTATCGAAGATGTATCAGGTATGATTGCCGATAAAATGTCAATGATCTTTGGTGGAGCAGAAGACCTTGATGCAATTAAGAAACAATTTGGATTTTAATTATAATGATTCACAGTATTAAATTTTTAAACGGCTTTCCGACCAATTTTCCTCATATTAAAGATAAGACCTTTACCTTTGGTCCAGGATTGTCTGTACTTTTTGGCGAGAACGGATGTAACAAGACAACCGCACTTAAGACTATGGCTGCATACTGTGGTATTCAGAAAGGAGGATGGTCTGCAATCTCTGATCCGG
>CAITDW010000095.1 GCA_903891235.1 uncultured Candidatus Saccharibacteria bacterium | reverse complement strand
TTACATGCCAGTCATCTTGTGAGTGCTTTGCCCAAACAGGCCTTGAAATGGAAGCTCTCTCAGCCGTCAGCATTGCTCTCCTCACTATCTATGATATGGTGAAAGCAGTAGACCGTACGATGGTCATCTCAAATATCCACTTAGTGGAAAAGTCTGGGGGACGCTCTGGGCTTTATAAGCGAGAGGTTAAGGCTAAACCTAAGAAGGTAGTTAAAACGAAGAAATAATAGCGCTGGTCCAATGTTGGCCCAATGAAAACAAATATCTTAATTGTCTTCAGTATAGTGGAAGCGAACATGCCCATATCGAACAATTAATATTGCAATCGCTATAAGCAATATTGATCCAGAAAGGGCAAACATTTTGAAAGCATCAATGTCTTTAATATCTAAAACGAGAAACCGGGCTAAAGCAATAATGCCAATATATAAAGGGTAGCGAACTGGCAGATTTCCTGACCCTAGATAATGATTTAGCATCGACATTACTTCTAGATATAAGAAAAGCATAAGAAGATCGCCAACCGCGATCGAGCCAGCCTCCCAAATATGGGCAATTTCTTGCAATACAGCAAAAATAGTTGACACAGCAATTACTATTAGAACAATTTGTCCAACTAAAGTAAGACTTTGCTGAGTGAGTTTGCTAAACTTGTTTGGCTTCATTTAATTTAAGATTTTAAATAAATATTAAAATTAATTATACCCAATAAAATTAATACTCAATCTTTTTTAAACATTAATAATGCCTCCTAAAATTCTACTTTTAGCACATGATAATAAAATTGGGGACTCTATTATTCTCACAGGTCTTTTAAGTGCCATATGCAAAGTTTGGCCAAAAGCCGAAATTGGAATTCTTTGTGGTGGTGATAATCTTGCTTTATATAAGAATCACCCTGACGTGAAATGGCTTCATATAAGCCATAGTCGGAGTATCTTGATTAGAGCATATGCAAGCTTGATGGCCAGATCTAAAAAATATGATTACCTTGTTTATTTTGGACTGGACGTAAATAAATCATCATTTAAAAAAATATGTGGTCTAGTAAATGTAAAACAAAGAATATTATTTGCAAATCCTATCAAAAAGAATAACTCTGATTTAGTGCTAGAAGGCCCATGGTCTAATTGTCATATCTCCAATAGACATTTCACATTCCTTCGTTGGATTGGTAGTAAATTAAAAAATTATCACTATGATATTAGGCTCGATCCCAATATTGAGAAGCTTATTCACAATAAATTTAATAAATCAAAATCCATTAAAAAAATTATTATTAATGGAAAAGGAAGTTCAAAAGATAAATGCCTGTCAAATGATTGGATTAACCGATTAATTATTAATTTAAGAATGTTTTACCCAAAACACCAATTTTTAATATTAAGTACTAGCAAAAAAGATGAAATAAATCTTTTAAAAGAATTGCCAAAACTTGATAATAACCTAAAAATTATTCCTTATCATGATGCTATCGATTCAAATCTTACCGTTATTAAATATGTTGATGCTGTTATTACAGCGGATACTTATGTAGTTCATGCAGCCTGCGCTTGGAATGTTCCTGTTCTAGCTCTATATTCGATACATGCCATTAGAGATAATCACCATATAATATTCGGGCCAAACTCTAAAAGATATGCTCAAATCATTCCATCGAAAAAAGGAATTGAAGCTATAAGCATTAAAGAAACATTAAATGCATTTCAGCATCTGATGAAACATAAAAAAATACAATACTGCAAGTATCTTTAAATTTTTGATTAAAATCTAATCATTAATTCATTACGCCTTAGGAATGGAAGTGTCCATGGCGGATTGTAACGCGCGAGAATTGCTGTGCTTTTTGGATCTAAATTTCTTATCTTCATTTCTTCATTAAGAAGATTTAACATTTCAGCGTATTTCTTTTCACGCACTAAACCTGAAAATGTAATTACAGCATATTTTTCTGCAGGCATTTCTATAATTTTTACCTCTGAATTATTTGGTATAGGAAGTGTTTCTTTTGAATATTGCTTGGGCATATTGAAACTAATATACCAACCTTTTTCAACTTCTTCTGACAAAACTGGCGAAGTCATTTCAATTTTTTCTGAAGCATCGCGACTTACTACCGGAGCTGTCATTTCAATCTTTTTAGATCCATCATTAGTCTTGTTGTTTCCAAAAATAAAATCAGCTAATAAGCGAAATCCTTTACTGGAGGCACTATCAAATGTGCCATTGACTAAAACTTGTGCAATTAATTTGGGCTGATACTCTCTAATTTCAAAAGCATCTTTTTTTTCAATACTCACATATGCTGGCTCTTCAATTGCCAAAGCAGTAAGGCTTATTAAAAACAGAAAAAAAGATATAAAAATATTCAAGCACATCATACTTATCCATGTGAGGTTATTAAATCAGTAATTATTTTTGCTGCTCTTGGAGCCATCGTCAGTCCATAACGATAATGACCTGTATTTAAGTATACATTATTGTACTTGGGATGTTTCTCAATCATAGGTATATTGTCTTGAGAGCCAGGTCGTAATCCACTCCATTGATTTTGAATATTATATTTTTTTAACATAGGCATCAATTCTTCAGCTTTATTTTGAAGAGAGAATCTTGCAGACTCTGTAACCCCTTTATCAAAACCAACATCTTCTGAGGTGCTTCCTGCAAGAACAACACCATCTTGTCTTTGTACTAGATAAAAATCATCTTTATAAAGTATGTTTGATAATTT
>CAITDW010000094.1 GCA_903891235.1 uncultured Candidatus Saccharibacteria bacterium | reverse complement strand
CTGGTGCATCTGGTGTCCACGTGGGCTGAGGAGATTTTACTTGGGAAGACAGGGAACAAGAAGGTAGTTATTAAGGTGGATTTAAAAAATGCTTTCAATAATATTGCCAGGAATGCGTGTAGAGTTGGTATTATTCAGCATGCGAAGGACTTATTGGAATATTTTAATTGGATACATAATCACAGTAGTGATCTTTTTTTAGCCAGTGGAGTGAAGATTGGTCAGAGCAGATGCGGACTTCATGCGGGGTACGGTGATAGTCCCCTTTTCTTTACTCTAGGTATTCAACCCATTCTGGAAGAATTGAGAGATAAATTTCCTAGTGTTGACATAGCTTTCTTTTTTGACGATGGATTCTTATTTGGGGACAATGACACTGTTTTTGAAGCTCTTAGGTTGCTAATTAAGTTGTTTAAGGCCATTAATCTAGATGTCAACCTTACTAAATGCATTATATTTGGAGTGGACAATAGTATTATTCCTGGAGACTTTGAGAAAGTCAAGTTCTCTGCGGATGGTATTAAGTCGGTGCTGGGCTGCCCGGTGGGTAAAGAATCTTTTGTGGAATCGAATTTAGACATCAATTTTAATACAATTTTTAAGTCATTTGATCTACTTGGTAAAATTCCTCCTCAGACTGCAATTATTTTGCTTAAGTATTGTGTAAACACGAAGGGGTGCTATCTTGCGAGAGTGTGTGCGCCGTGGTATTTCAAGATTTATGCAGAGCACTTTGACTCGAAGGTAGATGAACTTATTTCGGTTTGGACCGGAAATCCTAAGCACAAGGGGCTGACTGAGGTGGAGAGCATGGTCCGAGCGCTTCCTTCGACTTTGGGTATTCCAAAATTATCCATTGTGTCGGTGCCGGCTTTTGTGGCGTCCTTTACTAAATCTCTTCGAGAGGGGAGAATCTGTAATGCGAAGGCGTGGAGGTTTGCGATTGAGTTTGGAGATAGTGAGTTGTTAAATCATTCTGCGCATATTAAAACTTTTATGCAGGATTTTGTTTTTAAGTCACTGTCATCATCTTCTTTTTCTCAGAAGGAATTATTGAGTGGAGTGTATGAAGAGTTGATAGTAAAGATTCAGAAGGAACTAAGGGAGAGTGGGGAGGAGGCTTTGTTGGCTTATTTTAATGCGTCAATAGTGGAGGATAACAAAGCTACGTGGCTAAGCAATGCTTTTAACTCTAATTTTTCGCCTTCAGTGATTATTAATGAATCTCAGTTTGAGATTAATCTAAATCTTAGAATTTTGAAAAGTAATATTCCAGACACTATTAAAAATACTGAGTGCATGTGTGTTTCGAATCACTCGCTCCCAGCAGCATCTTCCTCTTCTTTGGCGTCCAGTTCAAGATCGTCAGGCTCATCTTCGGCTTCGAACCCAGCTAGTAATGTTCTCCATTGTTTATCATGTGAAAGGATTAGTAATTTAACAATTAGGAGGCACGATAATATCGCTGATGCAATAGTTAAAGTTATTCACAAATTCATTCCTGGAGCCTCGGCGGATAGAGAGTTTCTAATTCACAAAGATATACATTCGAAAAAGTGTGATATTAAAATTGTTCTTCCAAATAAAGATGTTTATTATGTGGATGTTTCTGTGTTTAACCCTGCTTTACCCTCTTATTTTAAAACTAACCCTGTTTTGCTTATGAAAAGTAGAGAGAGAGAGAAATGTAGGCAATACAATAATGTGGGGCTAGGAGACAGTCCTAATCTTATTCCTTTTATTATGGATGTCACGGGGAACCTAGGGAAAAGAGCGTTGGAATTTATAGACATCCTTTTTGCAACGGTTAAGCACGAGCATCCTTATTTTAGGCATAAATTTATTACTAACATCAAAGACACTCATGCGGCTGGTATGGCAGATTCAGTGAATGAATATCTGAGTAAGATGTACAGAATGATTAGTCCCCCCATTGCTAAAGGTTTATTTGATCAGTTTGACAGGAATCATGGAAGAGGTCATAATTTACAATAGTTATATCGTAATTGTCTAGTAATTAAAGTAAACAAATAATGCTTAGGGTCCTTTACTAGATATTATATCGATATATACTTACTACTATTTATTTTAATGCTTTATACTTATTAATAAATACGACATCATTTTTAAAAAAAATAAGTCATTAAAAGTTATGATTAAAGTTATGATATGTATATTTTGCACATATATTATAAAAACATTGTGCTGAAATGGAAGATTTTAATTCT
>CAITDW010000093.1 GCA_903891235.1 uncultured Candidatus Saccharibacteria bacterium | reverse complement strand
TTTTGCCATTGCCATAGTTTTTTGCTTTTAGTCGGTACTACTTTATCCAATGAAATATAGAACTTAGATTCAGATATATCATAATTAAAGTCAGGACTAATGCGCTTCAACCTCTTTAAATCTTTTTGAATATTGATATTATCCTGATAGCCATAAACTAATGTAATTTGACTTATACCATCATCATATTTGAGATTATCGAAGTTAGTTCTGTATCTAAGTGGAACATGTGCTAGGTTTGTTGTTAATACGTTAACAAATGTAATCTTTTCAGGTAAATCAATGTAGTCATCAGATGAATTTTTGAGAGCTAAAGGGATATAGTCAATATGCTGTCCAATATAAATCGCAGAACCAGGTATTCTTTTTTTGTACTTTTTAGATGTATGATACTCCTCCACGAAATCATCAATTAAGTCCTCAAGTGCAAGTCGTTTACTCTCAATAATTGAACTACCCTTACGCCACGTATGAATTAGAATTAAAATTGCAGTCGCTAGTGTTAACGGTATGATGCCACCTTCTGTAAGTTTCTGCATATTAGAACCAATGAATAATAAATCAATAGGAATAAAAATAACAATACACACTACATAAGTTAGGATGTATCTTTTAAAAATGTATTTAGCAATTGCTAAAAATAGAATTGTATCTATTGCAATTGTGCCGCTAACAGCTATGCCGTACGCATTGGCTAAATTAATTGATGAACCAAACAGTAGAACCAAGCCAATAACAGCAATTGCTAGGATAAAATTTACTAAGGGTGCATATACTTGTCCACTCTCATAGCTAGAAGTATGTTTAACGAGCATTCTTGGTAAGAAGTTTAAATTAACTGCCTGATGAGTTAATGAAAATATTCCAGATATTACGGCTTGGGATGCAATAATTGTTGCCAAAGTCGATAGTAGCAATACTGCCAGTCTAAAGTCGGGCGGAAATAATTTAATTAAAAGATTAGCTGGTACTGCGCGTTGATTTAAGAGAATTGCTCCTTGTCCCATATAGCAAAGTAATAGAGAAGGAAAGACAACATAATACCAAGCTCTAGTAATGGGTTTTTTGCCAAAATGTCCTAGATCTGCATAAAGTGCTTCAACTCCTGTAATGGCTAGGACTACAGCAGTTATGCAAATGAATGCTAATTTTGGACTATAGCTAATAAAATGAAAAGCTGAGATTGGTGAAAGTGCAATTAATATTTTTGGATACTGACCTATCTGCCAAACCCCTCCAAGCGCTATTGTTAAGAACCATAAGATCATTACTGGGCCAAATAATTTACCAACAAAAGCCGTACCGAATCTTTGAATCGTAAATAGCCCAACAACAATTAGGATGACAATAGGAATAATTAGTGAATTATAACTTGGAGCAACTACTTTTAATCCTTCTACGGCAGATAATACAGAAATTGCTGGTGTAATCGCTCCGTCTCCATAAAAAAGTGATACTCCAATTATCCCAAGTAGTATAAGTAGCCAGCTATTTCTTTTTGAGAAATTATGGCTTTTAACTTGAGCAATCAGAGCCATGATGCCTCCTTCACCTTCGTTATCTGCTCGCATTATATAGGTTACAAATTTCAAAGTAACAACTAAGATTAATGACCAAATTACTAAAGAAAGAACTCCATCGACAGTTGTTTGATTAATAGCTAAAATGTGACTTTTGTTGCCGAAAGCTGCCTGCAAAGCATAAAGTGGACTCGTGCCTATGTCACCAAAAACTATCCCCAATGCGCCAAGAGTAAGGATTGATAATTTGTTTGGGTTTTTTGCCATAAGCCTAATTATAACTGAATTTTTAATTTAAGCTTATTACTTCTAAAAAAATAACTAGTGATATAATATTAAGTAATCAATCTAATTTTATTCGAGGCTATAAACCATGGAAAAAGAAACAAATAACAATAAATCTAAAACAACTAAATATTCTGGTTTATCTGGAAATGAGATGTACTGTGTCGATTTATTAGGCTACAGACCAGGCAATCTAATAGTAGGTAATAGTGTTTTTTCTATGGGACTTTTGGGTGGAATTGGATCTGGCCTTAGAACCATAGTCGGTGGTGAGATAAAACAAGTAACTAATATGATATTTCAAGGAAGACAATTATCTTTAGAGCGTTTTGAGAAAGAATTAGCTGATAATCAAGGGGATGGTGCCAGTGGTCTGTCTAGTGAGCTTATTTTTCATCAAGGTAATATTGAATTTTTATCTATCGGATCAACCATACATGCCAAGAATCAAAAGAATCAAAAATCTTTTACCTCATCTGCGGACGGTCAGGAATTATTTTGCCAATGGGATGCGGGATATACTCCACTAAGTTTTGTATTCGGTAATGTTGCCTATTCAATCGGAGTTGGCAGAGGCTTTAGTGGATTCTTCAAACAAATGGCTAAGGGCGAAGTTCATCAATACTCAGATATTTTTACAACCACTAGAAATCTAGCTTTAGAACGAATTACGGCGGAGGCTAAATCTAAGAATGCTAACAGTGTTGTAGGTGTCAGAACTAGTATTATACCCGTTGGTATTTCTGGTGTTCAGGAAATGGTTATGATTGGCACAGCCTCTTCTAATCCAGAAATACAGAAAGTTGCTGATATGGTTGGTGGAGTCACGACATCAGACCTAACTGCTGAGGAAACATGGAATATTGCTAAGCTAGGTTACGTTCCAATGAAACTCATTCTAGGCACTTCAGTCTATTCGTTAGGTCTAGTTGGCGGTATCGCCTCAGCATTTAAGAACTTAGTTAAGGGTGAGATAAGTCAATTAACTGACCTAATTTATGGTGCTCGGGAAGAGTCTTTGGGTAAGGTCCAAGCTCAAGCTGAAGAAATTGGTGCTGATGATGTTCTTGGAATAAAAACATATGTATATGATATTGGTGGAGGAGTAATAGAGTTTTTAGCAATTGGAACGGCTGTCAAGAAAATAGACGGTATTGCAACTAAAAGCCAACAATTACCACCTCAGGCTATTATTCGGGATAAAGATACTTTCATTGACACAGCTAATTATTCTTACGGAACTAACTTACAGAATCCAAGAAAATAAAAACAAAATATTTTAGCAAAAAAGTCTAATAAATGTAATATAATATATTTCATGAATATAGAAGAGTACTCCTATGATTTACCAGATAATAAAATTGCACTCCGGCCTCCCAGCATCAGAGGTGCATCTAAGTTGCTCGTATTAAATCGAAATACTAAAACTTTGATTGATGATAAATATAGCAATTTATATAAATACCTGAATCCTGAAGATGTGCTAGTGCTCAATAATACCAGAGTTATAAAGGCAAGATTATTGGCTAAAACTGAGAATGGTCAAATAAGAGAAATTTTAATTTTAGAAAGACACGATAAGGATTTTAGCAGTAATAGCTTTAAGCTTATTTATAGACGAAAAATTATATAATGTCAGACTCTAAGCATCGATAACATAAAACTAAAAGTTCAAAAAGTATTGGATGGCGGTATCTCTATTTTGTCAT
>CAITDW010000092.1 GCA_903891235.1 uncultured Candidatus Saccharibacteria bacterium | reverse complement strand
CATCTTTAAATCTTGAGCCACGAAGCGTTTTGCCATCAATAGCATAATGCCTATCTATTCCATTATCTTCAGCGCATTTCTTGTCTTTAGAGTCAAAGTTTTTTATCAGCACCTGATTCATCTCTTTGGGATCAATGCTTCCAAAAAATCTTCTTATAGTGTCATTGCTAGGCGTTCCATCTTTAAATGGAAGATACTCTCTAAGAACTTCTAAATGAGCCTCGCCAAAATCTTCTATATCTTCCCAATCTTCAGCTTTTCCAGCGACAGCAACTACTGCTAAAAATAGTATCTCTATCATTGGATAAGTAATTTTACCAGCTTGTCTGGGATCGGTAACATCCTCAAATTGTTTTTCAAAACCTTTCATAAACTCTTGTGTTGTCAGCATAAAACCTCACTATCTAAATGTTAATGAGATAATACTTACACAACTTTTACTCAACTAATCAACGTTTTATACAAGGCACATTAAACTTTCAAATGCGACATATATGATTTATAATGATGAATTATTATGGAGCAAAGCATGTCACAACATTTACAAAAATCAGAAAGAATACAAATACAAACATTATTAGAGGTAGGTAAGAGCATTGATGATATAGCTTTATATCTAGGAAGGCATCGCAGCACTATTTATAGAGAAATGAATAGAGCTGGAGCTGACGTTGAGAAATACCAGGCGGAGGTATATCATAATCATTCAAGAAGCAATATGTCTAGAACCATTGATAAAGGTCCATCTTCTGAAATTATATTTCTGATAGATCAAAAGATCTTATGTGAACAATGGAGCCCTGAACAAATTAGTAATTGGCTCAAAATTAGCAACTATGAACCAGTGAGCCACACTTGGATATATCAGCATATTGAGAGGGATAAATCTGAGGGAGGAGAGTTATTCAATAATTTACGTAGAGGTTCATATTCTAAAGGTCATAAACCTTATAAAGGAAATATTCCAGATCGTATAAGCATTGAAGAAAGGCCGAGTATAGTAAATGAAAGAGCAAGATTAGGTGATTATGAAATCGACCTAATAGTTGGCCCCAAGAATAAAGGTGCTATTTTAAGTGTTATTGATAGGGTAAGTAGATGCTGTATTCTTGAGAAGTTAAATGGCAAGTCATCCACTGAAGTTTCAGAACAAATTATTAATCTATTACAATCATCTTCAGGCCCTATATTTACTATTACTACTGATAATGGCACCGAATTTACCGACCATAAAAATATATCAAGCAAGCTAAATATTAATTATTATTTTGCCCATCCATACGCTAGTTACGAAAGAGGTAGCATAGAAAATTTAAATGGCTTAGTAAGGCAATATATTCCTAAAGGAACAGATTTTAATGATGTTGATCCAGTTCAAGTTAAAACTATTCAAGACAAACTGAATAGGAGACCTAGAAAAGTACTTGGATTTTTATCACCAATAGAGTATATTAAAAATATAGATATGTCGCATTTGAATCTTTAATGCACCCTGGTCATAAAATTTCACAAACTAGCGTTCATGGCCTGTTGATTGCTAGCGGATACAGCATGCAATCAAATAGAAAGAAACTTGAAGGAAACCAACATCCTGATCGAGACGCTCAATTCGTACATATCAACAATAGCGCTAAGGACTTTATAAGCAAGCACCTTCCTGTACTTTCAATAGACACAAAAAAGAAAGAAAACATTGGGAATTATAAAAACAATGGGAAAGAGTATAGCGAGAAAGGTAAGCCTATTGAGGTTAGCACTTATGACTTTCCTAATAAAACATTAGGTAAAGTTGCGCCCTATGGAGTATACGACATTGGCAAAAATGAAGGCTGGGTTAACGTAGGCATTAGTAGTGATACAGCTGAATTTGCAGTGAACAGCATCAGAACTTGGTGGTACGCAATGGGCAAAAAGCTTTATAACGATTCTAATGACATAATGATTACAGCCGATTGCGGAGGCAGTAATAGCAATAGAACCAGGTTATGGAAATGGGAACTGCAAAAATTAGCGGATGAATTAAATAAGAGTCTTTATGTGTATCATTTTCCTCCTGGAACTAGTAAGTGGAATAAAATTGAGCATAAGATGTTTTCATATATTTCAATGAATTGGAGAGCTAAACCTCTTATTTCT
>CAITDW010000091.1 GCA_903891235.1 uncultured Candidatus Saccharibacteria bacterium | reverse complement strand
GTTAGGTTTTTCATATGATAGCATTAGTTTTGTTAATTTTGCTGAACGTGCAAGAATCTGTTTATTTTTAAACAATGCCTTTGATAGTCTTCTTAAAGCACTAACATATAATAAGGATGATTGGATTGTAAAAAATGGCTCCATGTTGGTTAAAAGAGAATATCTATCTGGAGCTGGATCTATTGGACTTGATTTTATGGAAGATAATAAAGTCGCTGGTATCCTGTGCTTATTTGAAGAATTTCATATAGAAAATCAGAGTGATTACTTTGAAAAAATAGGTTATCGATATGATATATCGAAATATGTAAAAAACCTTAGAATATACGAATACACAAAAATTTGCCAAAGATCTGGGCAACAATTTTTTTGGGAAAGAGAAGTAAGAGATAGAGCAATATTTGTTAAAATAATAAGTAAGACAAAAGTAAAGGGAAATATGATTGCTGATATCACAACAGAATCTGAGAATCATAGTTTCATAGCTGGAGATTCTTTGTGTGTACATAATTCATCGATGGGAAAGCAAGCTATGAGTATGTTTGCTTTATCACATTTAATTCGTGCTGATACAATAGTACATGTGCTTAATTCTCCACAAAGACCTTTAGTTTCTACAAAAGTTGCTACTATGATGGGTTTTGACAATATGCCAGCAGGTATAAATTGTATTGTAGCTATTGCTTGTTATACGGGGTTGACCTTAGTTAGGCCCCTGCCACGTCGCAAGACGTTTGGCAAGTTCACATCACAGTGAGCAACGTTGTCAAATTGCGGGAACGTCTCGTTAAGGTTTTGGTACTAAACTGATATGGAAACATATCAGTGGCTAATGTTAATCGCATTAGGTATAGTAAAAAGTCAAAACATAGAGAAAATCCGCAGGCAAGCTCCTAAGTCCCAATGTCACGGGATATGGAGAAGCTTCAACGACTAAATGGCAACGGGTGTGAGAGATTGACAGTCTCGATGATCGCTCAAGATATAGTCTAGTCCCACCCGAGAGGGTGTCTAATTGGAGTCTTACAAATCCTGTGATAATTAGTTAAACTAATAGGTTTGTATTGCGAATTTTAGAGAGCAATGATTTTGGGAGGAAATGCCCAAAAGAGCTTGGTATTTCGATAATCAAGAAGATTCTATTATTATTAATCAAAGTGCGATTGAGCGCGGATTGTTTAGTGCTACAAGTTATCGTACGCACACGGAAGAAGAGAAAAAGCAAGGATATAATGCTGAAAGGATTAGTATTCCTCCTCTGGCAAAACGTAGAGGAGATGTTAATTATGGTCTTTTAGATGAAAATGGAATTGTTCGTCTTAGACATACGAAATCAGTTGATAAAAATGGGAAAGTTACTGGTGGAGGAGCTGTATATGTTGAGAAAGGGGATGTTATTATTGGAAAAGTTACGGTTCAAAGTGACAAGTCTGGAAACGAAGAATTATCTGACTGTTCCTTAGTTGTAGATAAAGGTGAGGAAGGATATATTGATAGAATTTTTACATCTATAACACCTAATGGATATAAACTTGTTAAAGTTATTATTCGCAAAGAACGTATTATAGAAGTGGGAGATAAGGCAGCAAGCTACAAAGAGGGCGTGGCAGAAGTACTAACAACTTCTGGTTGGAAAGCATTAGAATTAATCACTCTTGATGATAAAGTCGCAATTCTTGAAAATGATAATGTAATTTACGAAAATCCAACTGAAACTTATGCATATGATTACGATGATAAAATTTACGAATTAAAATCTCAACAAGTCGAATTATCTGTAACACATAATCATCGAATGTGGATTAAAAAACGATATGGTGCTGGAAGTAAATACAAAGAAGACTTTGAATTTATGACTGCAGATAAATGTTTTGGAAAAAGATTGAAATATAAGAAAAATATTAAAAATTTTAAACCAGAAAAATGGATTGGTGATGAATTTAC
>CAITDW010000090.1 GCA_903891235.1 uncultured Candidatus Saccharibacteria bacterium | reverse complement strand
TGATGATGCCATTCGATAACAATTTACTAGTAGAATTAGGACTTGGGAGTTTGCCTGATGCCGAAAAGAATAAAATGCTTGAACATATTTTCAGCACCTTAGAATCTAGAGTTGGAGTTAATCTTGCAGGTAGAATGTCAGAGGAACAATTAACTGAATTCGAAAAATTTATTGAAACAAAAAATGAAAAGGGTGCTATGCAATGGCTTGAAACTAATTTCCCAGATTACAGGCAAGTAGTCGCCAATGAATTCGATAAATTAAAGAATGAAATTAAACAAGTAGCTCCACGAATCATAGCTTCTTCTCAAGAATAATTATTTTTTTAGATAACCTTGTATAAAATCGTGGCCAGAAATTTCTTTTTTGTTAAGTGGTATTAGCTTAAGTATCTCGATTTGATTAGTTGAAGTTGAAACAATTAACTTTTTGGAATCTATATCAATATTACCTGGACTGGTCGAGGCAGATTCCATAGTCTGCATATCTGTAATAATTGTTCTTATACCAAAAATATCTGTATAGCTTCTAGGCCAATACTCATATGCCCTGAACCTTCTTTCAATATTTTCTGAAGAGTCTGACCAGTCTACAGAACCAGAGCTTTTAATGATCATGTGAGTAAAAGATTTTTGAGCATCATCTTGGGGTCTAGGATCAATATTTTCATTGAAGATATCTAAAAGGACATCTATTATTAAATCAGCTCCTAAAGAGCCTAAAATCGTGGATAATTCTTGTTTTGTTTCATTACCTTTTAATTCAATGGTTTTTTGGATGTAAATTGGGCCATCGTCCATACCTTTTGTTAATTTCATTATAGACACTCCTGACCGTAAATCTCCATCTATAATTGTTTGTTCTATTGGGGTTGGGCCTCTTTTTTTTGGCAAAAGAGAAGGGTGTAGATTGATTATACCTAAGTCAAATTGTTTGATTATGCTTTCAGGGATTATCTTGCCATATGATACTAGTATGCCAAGCCTAGCTTCAGATCTACTGATTATAACTTCTAATTCATCATTGGTCTTTGGCTTTAGACAGGGTATATGATTTTTTAATCCAAACTCTTCCGCCTCATTAATTTTAATACTTCTAGAATTGTAATCGTCCTGGTTCAAGATTATTTTTTCAACTTCAAAACCATTCTTTAAAAGGCTATTAAGGACTGGATTTTTTGTACTTACGCCAGTAGCAAGTCGTTCGTTACCAAAGAATATTATTTTTTTTGACTTCAGACTCATAATCTAATTCTTTCAGCTTTCCATCTGGCATTAGTTGAAAAAAAGCACCTTCATTATTTTTGATGTGGTCGATAAACATTTTACCATGAGTATGATCTATCTCGTGCTGAAATATTCTAGCCATAAATCCTTTAACGCTCAATCTAATAGGGTTACCACCAATATCTAGTGCACTAATCCTTACTTTAGAATATCTAGGAACTTTACCATATATATTTTCTATACTAAGACAGCCTTCATAATCTTCGATTATGTCACCTTCATATTTTGTGACCTTAGGATTTATGAAAACATTAAACTTATTATTATCTTTGTCCTCTATGTCATCACGGACAATAATAATTTTTAGATCAACATCAATTTGAATTGCT
>CAITDW010000089.1 GCA_903891235.1 uncultured Candidatus Saccharibacteria bacterium | reverse complement strand
TCTAGATTGCCAGCTTTGCAATAATCCAAAACCATCAAAATACTTTCATCTCTTGCCCCAGTATATAAACTATTTTTAAGCGTTGACCAAATATGTGGGTCAATGTCATAAGAATTATTTACTTTTGCTATATCACTCATTTTATCCTCCTTTATTTATCTAAAATTATCCAATCGTTTGCTAATACCTCTTCATCAGAAAATACACCGTTATGTACCTCAACATTATATATCTCAAGGATTCTACTAGACGCCTTATCAAGATGATACTCAGAAATAGATGATTGCCTTCTTATCTTTTTACCATTCTTAAGAGCTATTAAAGCCTCCTCAAAAGTGTGTAGCTTAGGTTCTTGGTATATCTCCCAATCTTGGTCTAACACGTCGTATAAAGACAATTCATGTTCCTCATCTCTTTCATCTCTTATCATATCTAAGTGGTTATGCAAATATTCATTTCCACACCAATGCCCCAACCTTACTTTACACCCTTGTTTCATTAATTTTGCAGCTTCTATAATGTTCATGTTGATTATCCCTATTTAATTAAAAACATTCTTGCTTGTTTCGCATAATTTACGTATTTCAGGTATATATCCTGACATTCCTCTTTCAGCCTTTTGGCATCAAAAAATGATCTTGGAGCAGTATTTTTCCAAGTAGCAACTACGCAGCCGTTACTATCAAGTAGTATATCATAGTCCTGCATGAATTCTTGAATTTCTACCTTGAGCTTATCAATGGCTGTTTGCGTATCAGTCTCCTGTTCTTTGAGCTTTTTTAGTTCATATATTTTCTGAGTAATATTTTCACTAGCAGTTAGTTCCTTATGGTTGCCATGGGGAAATAAATTAAACGTATCGGCTAAACTACTACATTTTGGCGGTATTCGCTTCTGAACATGATTATCCCAAAAATTACAGGCTATTCTAAGGAGTTTTTCTTCAAACTCCTTGTTTCGCGCGTAACTATAGATTCTAAAATCCTGACCACCGATTAGAACGGCAATATCAACTTTAGGCACGTCGCAAATTGCTGCGTACCAAGCTGACTGAACCAGATAACTTTCAGGGATACTATCGCTACCTTCTTCCCCCCATTCTTTAGACATCATAAAGCCAGCAGTTTTACATTCTAAAACATACCGCTTGCTATCGACCCACCTGTCTATATTAGCAGCTAAGAATTCGTATTCTGGGTGACGTAGGAGTGCTGGCTCGGTCTCTATTGGTAAATTTACACGTTTGGAGTATTCTTGTGCTACAACCTCTTCTAAAACGTTTCCCCAATATGTTGCATCATTACCGATCTCAGGGGAATGCTCAGAAGTTTTTTCCAAGTAAACGTCTAATGCCGTTTTGTATTTGTTAACACCAATTACCGCCCCTAGATCAGAACCTCCTAGATAAGTTTTTCTAACTTCTAGCCATTTTTCTCTATTTTCCATCTGATTTACCTTTACCTAATCCAATTGAGTCCAAGAAGTCCCAATAACTTGTAGAATATTTTAGACCTATTTTAAATTGCTCTAAACCCTCGGACTCCTTGCTTTGAGCTTTGATATTTAAATTATTTTTCATACTAATAACCTTATATTTGTATATACTTTTTCTAGTATATAAGTACATAAAGACATACTTATATACTCACATTATCTTTTATAAATATTTCTCAATA
>CAITDW010000088.1 GCA_903891235.1 uncultured Candidatus Saccharibacteria bacterium | reverse complement strand
CGGCGTTAAGTATTTATGTGATTACTTGGTGTTCTGGGGGAGTGGCGAAGTTACAATTGAAGATGTTAAAGGCATGAAGACGCCTATGTATATCTTAAAGAAAAAGCAGGTTGAAACTATTTATCCAATTAAAATTATTGAGTGTTAATATGAAAAAAATATATTTTTTACTACATAGCCTTGTCTTAATCTCTTTGCTCTCTACCCATAAGAGCTTTGCCGAAGAAACAACAGGGCTTTACTTAAAAGGAGCTACTGGCTTAAATTATATTAATCCTTTTAGAATTAGAGATAATGAACAAGTCGGTAAAATCAAAGCATCTCATACATTCCCTTTGATCGAAGTGGGACTGGGTTATCAGTTTGAGGATGGCATTAGGCTTGAAGCTGTGTTTGATTATTATTTTTTGTTCCATTCACAAGAGCGCAGCAAGAATATAGTAACAGGCGATATTTTTAATATTTTCTCCAAAAACAAAGTTAATGCTTTAATGCTTAACGGCTATAAAGACATAGTAACTATCAAAGGTTTTACACCTTTTATCGGTGGCGGTATCGGTGTGTCGACTTTAAACGAAAAAGCTACCGGTTATGTGGTGACAGAAGAAGATCAATTACACATTCCGCTAGAATCGACTAAAAGTAACTTAGTTCATAGAGTTAGCTATAAATTAACGGCAGGGACGCACTTTAAACTAGCCGATAATGTTACAATGGAAGTAAGCTACAATTACATTAACTTAGGTCGTAATAAGCCTAGAATTATTGAGGGCATTAACAATGTTCAAAGCAGAAATTATGCTGTACATAATATGCTACTCGGACTTAGAATAAAACTTTAAATATTAGGTATTTCTATGAAGAATTTAAGTCATATCGAAGATGTTAAAAGACTGAAAGCGCAGCAAAATCAACTACTAGCTGCGCAAAAGAATGCTGCCGTAATTCAGCAAAATACTGTAGCACAAAGTCAATACCAGCCAGCTGTTACCATTCTTAAGTCTGTTCCCGTACAAGAGTCTGTTACCTACAAAGCTCCTGTTCATCATCAAACTAGCACAGCACCAGACAATAGCTCGTTTTTGACAAAAATCAGCAATTTAGAAAGTATTTTATTACAGAAAGATAGCGAAATTCAAGGTCTAACCGCTCATAATCAATCTCTTGTAGAAGAAATTGTAGAAATGAGAGAAGATAAAAAAGAACTTAGAAGCGATAAATTACATTTGGCTTCTGAAGTGTTGCAGCTAAAACAGTTGCTAGAAGAAAAACACGCTAAGATTGAAGAGCTAACTCAAAAGCTTATGACATTGGAATTTGAACAATTAAGTATCACAAATAATAGTTTAATCGCTCAAAACCAGATACAAAATCCTTTACCGCAACAATTGAACATTTTAGGTGGACAGACGGTAGAGTCAGTTTTACTAAGCCAATCCTCGATATTAAGTGACTTAGAAAACTTTTAACTTCTACAAATCAATGATTTTAATATCAGTGGCAAAAACTTTGGTCTCTTTAATATTTAAATGATACTGAAGTTTTTGACCTTTTTTGACTTCTTCTATACCAGACCTTCGTAATTCATTTTGATGAAAAAATACGTCTTTTGAATTTTCATCATCAGGTTTAATGAAACCATATTTGCCATTTACTGAAAAAGACTTAACAATACCGGTTTTCATAGATTTAACTCCTAATTACCTCAGTTCGGGATAAGCGTATAGTTTAGAGATAGATCAAAACCATGATTTATTGAAGGTTTATTTTTCTTAAGGCAATAAGATATAAACGTGGATAGTATGTGCACAAAGGCATTGATAGGTGATCTATGTCTCG
>CAITDW010000087.1 GCA_903891235.1 uncultured Candidatus Saccharibacteria bacterium | reverse complement strand
TGTTTTTCCATATCTACTTAAGGGCTTAGCAATCATTAAAGCAAACCAAGTTTGGGCAGTAGATATCACTTACATTAAATTACCAGTGGGCACAGTTTATCTATTTGCTTTGATTGATTGGCATAGTAGATTTATAGTGTCTGCGTATTCTTGCGAACTTGACCAGCGATTCTTGTTTACTTGACCAGTCAAATTTCTCTCATAATTAGATAAAATAGTTATATCATAGCTGATCAGTATTGGTCAAAGCTTGTTTTTTCTTCCTAAGCGATTCTCCCTTTAAATTTAGCTGATAGCAATTGCTGGTAAGCCTATCCAGTATGGCGTCAGCTAATGTTGACTCCCCAATATAATTATGCCAATGTTCAACAGGTAGTTGGCTGGTAATAATAGTTGATTTATTATTGCGATCGTCTACTAGTTCTAATAAATTATTGCGATCAAGTTGACTTGGTACGCTTAATCCAAAGTCATCTATAATTAGCAAATTAATTTTTGCTAACTGACTGAGTTTAATCTGAAAGGATCCATCTCCTTGCGCTATACGCAATTGCTCACAAAGCTTGCTCATACGCAAATAACTAACGCTAAGCCCGATTCTGCATGCCTGATTACCCAAAGCGCAGGCAAGCCATGTTTTGCCGCATCCAGTAGCTCCAGTAATTAAAAGATTATAGCCTTTATGAATCCATTGACAGCTACTTAATCCCAAGATTTGCTTTTTATCTAGCTGACGTTCTTGACTATAATTGATGTCTTCTATACAAGCGGCATGTTTTAATTTAGCTTGAGTGAGTAAACGTCCCAGACGTTTATTATCACGGAAACTAACTTCCCTATCGGTGAGCATTCCTATCCGCTCTTCGAAAGAAAGCTGATTAATATCGAGGACAGCAAGCTGCTCTTCTAAAGATTGAGCCATGCCGTTTAATTTTAAGTTCTTTAATTGATCTATAGTGTGATGATGTAACATAATTTTATATTCCTTCAATTGATTGTTTGTTGATTGATTAGCTCTTTGTAGGTCAATGTATGGTTACATTAGCCAAATTTGCATAATATTTTGCTCCTCTTAAATTAGCGTGATTTTCTGGCAGTGATGAGGGCTCTTCTTCATTTACAGCGAGTTGATTTTCAATATTTTTATCTAAAATAGATTTAATATTACGATAGCCAACAGCGCCAATGCTAATAGCCTTACAACAAGCGCGTTCAACTCTTAAATCACCATAATGTTTAGCTAGCACATTGATTCCTAAGCAAACTTTAAAGCCAGCCTCATGATTTTTATTTTCCAAGTGATTAGTAATAACTATTTTGGTTGATATACCTATAGTATCTGCCCAATTGAGTAATTTAATTGCTGACCATTCTTTATACTTTTGATGAGCTTTTGGCATGTGAGTATTATCAGTAGTAACCCCTCTAATAACGTCAGATTTAATATGGCTAGCAACTCGTTTACCGCGATAAATAATTTCGACTACTTTATGAGTAAAGCGCACCTCAACCTGTTCTTGAGCTAAAACATAAGGCACGCTATAATAATGCTTTTGAACTTCTACATGATAATCTAAACCAGCTCTCTTAATTTGCCATTCTGCATAACAAAATTCTGTGCTAGGTAATGCTTGAAGTAGAGGCTTATCCAATGTAATAAATAACTCATGACGAGTAGTATTAAAGTTCTTTAGCTGTTTATGATTTAGCGCCTCTAGCAGTTTCTTAATTTCTTGATTTAACTCATCGAGACTAAAGAATTTCAAATTGCGTAAACGAGCTAAAATCCATCTCTGCACTATTAATACGGAATTTTCTACGATAGCTTTATCCTTTGGTTTATAGCTGCGCGCCGGTACAATTGATAGATTGTAATGCTCTGCAAATGCTGCATAACTACGATTAAGTTCAGGATCATATCTGCAAGCAATGGTTGTCGCGGAGCGAAGATTGTCAGGTACTATAATTGCTGGAGCTCCGCCAAAGTATTCTAGCGCACTGATATGGGACGCTATCCAACTAGCAGAACTCTGACTATAGCTAGCTTCAGCATAGGTAAAACTAGAGGCACCAAAGGCTGCAACAAAAATTTCAGCTTCTTTTGCTTCTCCAGTATCAGGATTATAAATAGACATAGTTTTACCGCTATAATCTACAAATAATTTTTCTCCAGCCTGATGCTGTTGTCTCATAGAAGTCTTAAGTTTTTTGGCCCATTTACGATATAAATGACAATATCGTGCATAGCTGTAAACTTTAGAAGTAATAGCTTTAATTTGTATGCAATCCTTTGTTTGTATTGATTCATCGTTTAAGTGAGTTGACTCTTTTTCTAGCTTAAATTTTAAATCTTTATCTCTCTCCTCTGCAGCTCCAGCTGTAGGTAGTAGAAGATTGTTACTATATTCCTCCCACAGTAATTGTAGGGTCACTCCTTTTCTTTTAAGTTCCTGATGAATGGTTGCAAAGTCAGGTTTAAGATACTCACCATCATCTCCGTTATGATCAAACAATAATTTATATATAGCATCATCGTCTAAATCATTCGGTATCGGCCATTTTAAACCTCTAGCTTCCGCTAGCTTACAATAATTGCTAATAGTGCCTTTAGCTACCTTACAAGATCTTGAGATCTGTGAATGACTAAGAAGACACTCATATTTTAGTCGTAATATTTCTTTAATTTTTCGCATAGTGACTCTCTTCGTTTTCATAATTAAATTCACAATTAGGGTTATACAAATTTGGATTTTTTCCAAACGTGTAATAATATACCTAATATGTTGTGGAACCTAAGTTATGAGAGAGATTTAAGAATAAATTATTAAATAAATTACTACTTAATTGATTATTCTTGCTACTTGACCAGCGATTCTTGCATTTGAAGAAAACTGGTCAAGTTGGCAAGAATAATTTGAAAAGTTAACGCGTTAATAGATTGGTCAAGTTGGCGAGAATCGCTGGTCAAGTTCGCAAGAATACGCATCCTAGTTTTGATAATCCTCTATTTACATATAGAGAAATTGAATGTGCTCGTTTAATAATAATAGGAAAAACTACAAAAGAAATAGCTCAAGATCTAGATATCTCACCAAAGACAGTAGAAGTTTATATAAATAACATAAAGCAAAAAACAGGCTGTCTTTATAAACATGATTTAATCAAATCATAC
>CAITDW010000086.1 GCA_903891235.1 uncultured Candidatus Saccharibacteria bacterium | reverse complement strand
GTGATGCAGTTTAGAATTCTGGTCTCAAAAATCCAAAAATCACTTTTAGCGTCTGGGAGTTTTATAATTCAATTTGTGATGCAGTTTAGAATTCTGGTCTCAAAAATCAAAAAATCACTTTGAGCATCTGTAGCATCTGAATTCGAATTTTAACTTATTTGTTGTTTTTATTTTATTTTAGAATTTTTTGTTTGTCTTACTAAATTTATTTTTTACTTCATTCAAAATTAATTAAAAAACATTTCAAGAAAAAAACTATTTAAAGAATTGAAATATAATATCTAATATAAGAATATAGAAAAAATGAATCTTAATAAAACAGTCCAACAGCTCAAGGCTTTTAAACCAGCAATCAACCCAAAATACAGTGCATATGCTGACCAAGTTATTAACCTTTTCAAAGACAGAAAAATTGAAAAAACTAAAGAGGCAGAAAAACTGCTTATACAATTAGGCAGTCGTGGTAAAGCACCTGCAACCGCAATTAAAAAAATACAAGAGAAATACAGCATCGTAGAAACAGCTAAGGGCAAATTGACCCGAGCTACAACCCAGAACTTTTTTATAACTGGTGCTATTCAGTCATCTGAGATATACACAAGACAATTTAAGAGAACGGGCGAAATAAAAGAGAAAGGCAAATACAAATTATCAGATAACCTTTTTACATCAACTATCCGAGCAAAGAACCGATCAGAAGCAGAAAAAATATTTGTAGAACAAGCCAAAGATAATTACTCGTCTAGTTATCCAGACCGAGATAGTAATACAAATCGCCGAGTCCAGCTAGAGGGCGTCGCGGTTAGTTCCGTCGTTCCTCTAAGTTCTTTTACTGCATCTAATGATATCAGCCAATTAATGAAGGCGTCTCGCCCACTTGAATATTCATTTGTTCCAGCCGATAACAGTTTGTTAAAAAATGACGGGTTTTGTGTGCTAGACCAGTTCTTAGGAATATACAGTGGAACAATTAAGCATCTAACTAAGGAATATTTTATTGATCAGTGCTACAAAGTTAGAGGTGAAGAGCAACCAGCAACAAAAGAAATATCTTTTCTTGATGTAGGTATTGAAGGACTCGAAGACGAAGATCGCCCTGATGCGTGGAACATCTCAAAAGGTGTAAGCCCCGATATGCTTAGACGAATTTGTGAGATTTTAGACATTTCTCATTATTGTTATGATATCACTCGAAAATGCTTTTCAAAATTTGTTTCTAAAAACCGAAACTTTAAAGCACTGATTTACTACTGTATAAATAATCATATGTATTGGATTTCTGACCCAGAAAAAGCAAACCAGTTAGTTAAAAGGGCACAGGACATTGAGACTAAAACAAAATCCCACTGCGTTGTAGAAGAGGAGAAGAAATCTGAAAATATCTACACCCGAGAAATATTCGAAAATATCCCAGTCGAGGACCTCAACAAATATGACAAAGCTACAATTATTTATTCAAAAGGAAACCTGAATGAAGAGCTAGACCAGATTATAAAACAAGAAAATTTCATCCCAGAGATAATGAACCACCGCTACAACATCACTCAGATTAAATACACTAAAGGAAATAAAGATTTGATTCTAGTAATCGATCCGAATATTGAACACGGTATGACATTTAAAATTGTTCGCCAGTTGTGCAACACAGTC
>CAITDW010000085.1 GCA_903891235.1 uncultured Candidatus Saccharibacteria bacterium | reverse complement strand
CTTTTATTCGCATTTCTGCAAGGTGTTGTTGATTATACTTACATACATTATAACACTCTTTGAGAAAGTTTGCAAGGTCTTGTTGACATAAATCTTCAACTACAGCGGCGATTCGTTCTATTCGTTCTTGATTATTTTCAATTTTATCAAATGATTCGTCAATTACATGCCCAAATGTTTGAAATCCTAAATTATGCATATCTCGATAAAATCCTTGATTGGCCACTGCAATCCAAGGATGTCCCATTGCAACAGGTTTCCAAATTTTTTCAGTTCTAAAACTATAAGGGTATGTAAATACTGTTTCTGTAATTAAACTAAAATAAGTATCGATATAAGCATTAGGATTAATATAAATTGCTCCCCATTCATTGTTCCACAAATGCCATTCTGACAGTGTAGTATCAGTTGGTTTAGGTAAATCAATCCTGTCTCTGTATCTATCTATTTCATATTTATAAGGTAAATTTTTAATCGGCCTTATAGTATTCATAAGATTAACATTGTCATGCTGCAATTGAATTGCACTATTATATGCATGGGTAGCATCTAAACAAGTCCAGAGACATTTGTCTAATAACCCAGATACTCGAAATTGCTCTAATAGATATTTACGGTGGCTTCTCATGCGTCCGTTAAAAAATAAAAATTTATAAGGTTTATCGGAAGTAACATATATTTCTTCAAAGCTGTTGCTGGCTTTTATATTTTCATCGTAATCAAAAACTTTAGGTAAAAAACTATCGTATTGCAAACAAGGCCATGATGGATCCATATCGCCGCCGCCTATTAACAACATTTTCTTTTCTTTAAGAAGCTCCGATACCCTATACAAATCACAGTGTGACCTTAATGTGTCTGACCCTTCGGCAGGATTACTGAATATTACTTTTATTATATTATTTTTAACTAGCTCTTGAATAATAGTAGACCACAGTTGCATTTGGCGCCTACCAATTAAATATACTGCACCTGTTATTAATTTACCATCATTGACATGTTCTTCAAAATTCCAAAATTCTGCATCGGCCCACGGCTCTAATAGATCATACACTTCACAAAAAGTATCTAATACCAAACTAATTTTTTTTTGCATAATAATTATAAATTAAATCACTCAAAAATATCATGATATTTCCATTGTGTAGTGGTTGTTAACGGCCAGTGCAACTCTCTCCATTTAGATAATAATACAGCTAATTCTTTTGTTTTAATATGTTGGTTAAATTTAACATTTAAAATTTTTGTTATATCCTCAAAAGATCCGTATAACAGAGTTTCGAGAGATAAAAAATCTTTTGGGGTTATCATTGTTAAAAATTCTTTTTGTCTGGAATCAATAATTTCTTTCATATTGCAAATATTAAATTTATAGTATTCTTCAATACCGTTAGTATTAATATATTTTATTTTTTGATTTTCTATATCATCACTGAACGAAAAATTATGTAATTCCTCAACTGATTTTTTTTCACAATAACTACGTATTTGCCATTCTAATCCTAACTTAGAAGTCGGTGCTACATATAATAAATTAACATCATTATAAAATTTATTAAATTCTTCAATTTGCCAGAATGCCGAATGATTAATAAACACAATTGGCAACGTTGATTGTAAACATTTGTTTATGTATTCATCATAATTTAAATTATCTGCCAAATCGATATTATAAAATTTATTCCAAAATCTTAATTTATATTCTTGAGTTAACCAATTTTTTAATTTTAAATTTTTATTATACTGATCTTGCAATGTATTAAATTTGTCTGTTTCTAATGGCCAATCTACATTATTACCAAGTAATATTAAATTCTTGACTATATTAGATCCTGCACCTAAATCTCCAATAATAACTATATTTTTTATCATACTACTAACGAGAATGTAATTTACATTCTTCCCAAAATTGTTTCATTTCTGGAAATGTTTTTAAAAAATCAGTTCCCCTACGCAAATCGTGTTCTGAAAAAAATCTATAAAAATCTGCTTTGTTTTTATTAATATATACAGGGTCTAATTTTTCTCCGTCGCGCATCCAGGCAATGTCTCTGTCTAATCTTTGTAGTTCATAATCTTTAAATCCGTGAAATGGGTCTTCTGCAGTTTCCATTTGCCCCAACATACATCCCCATAAATTCTCAAGTTGATCAGCGTAACTTTCTGGAAGTAATTGTATACTCTGCCATGTGGGCT
>CAITDW010000084.1 GCA_903891235.1 uncultured Candidatus Saccharibacteria bacterium | reverse complement strand
TACATCAAAACAAAAAATTGGATTTTTTATCAAATGCCATTTGTAATACTGTTTAATTTCTTGTTGTATATTATCTTGTATTGTAACATACTGTGCAGTTTTGTCAATGTCATAGTTGCAGTTTTCGAACAAATTCCAGTCGGGCCAATCGTTACCTCTGATAGAATTGTATTTTGATTCACAATTATTGCCGGCGTAGTCTATTATATTAGGCGTAATTTGATTTTTGTTTTTTAAATTAACTGCAATATTCCAAAATTTATTGTAGTTTGTTAAAATAATAATTTTAGCATTTGGCCATACTTCCAACGCTCGGTATACTAATTCAGACGAACCGCCGTGCCTAGTCATAAAAAAACATAAGTTTTTTTTAATTAAATTTTCTAACAATCTATCTGTTGTAGTAGGTTGATTGCTTTTCCAAAGAGTCAATAAGTTGTCAACTGACCCTCCGTAGAATTCAGTATCACCAAACTCCCATGATCTCCATTGTGCAAGTTGATCTGTGGGCGGTAATGTATTTAATATAGCTTGCAGTCGAAATTGATAATCGGTCGGGGTGTTAGCAAGGTATTTGGCAGACTGTGTGTCTTGGGGCACTACATGTTGACTCAACGAAAGACAATTCATAATAAATTTTCCACCTGCAAAAGATGGAAAATAAACCATTATCAATTTATCAGACTCAAAATTAATTGTCATTTTGATGTTGTATTAGCCACTCTTGACACCGCCCACTAAAATAGTGATCATAATTGTATTCAATGGTATCTAGTTCTAGTAGATAAAGATCGTGCCAATCCAGTGGCGATAAAATTTTAAATTTTGATAGCATGCTCATTAATGTTACCATTCGTTCCAATGGATTTTCTATGGTATCAAATGTGTAATCAAAAATTTGAGTGTATTTGAGGAATCCATAATATTTTTCTAAGTGAGCATGCCACCCAGGTTGCCCATTGGTCAAAAATAATCCTCTTGTAACCACACTATATAAAAATTTTTCAGTTACAAATGGATAGTAGCTAGTAGACAAAGACTCACTAACAATGTGTAAAAAACTTTGTGTAAGAATTGATTCTAGATTGTGAATATTTTGACTGTGATCAAGATCAACACGAGATGTTTTGTTAATCACCCGAGTAAAATCGCCATCCTTGACAAGAAAAAATTTATTATAAAAATTTTGTTGCATTGGCATGTAATCTTTTACATAGCCCGATAATTCGTCATTGTTTATTTCAAAATGTTTAGTGCAATAATCTGTATTAAAATATCCAAATTTGTGTAGGGTTGCCGTTAATAATTTTCTACCCACATGGTCATTCCCATTAAAACTACAAACAAAGTTTTTATATTCTATTGTTGGATGAGTCGTATATTTTCTAAAATGCTCCATAACATGCAATTTAAAATCGATATCAAATTTAAAATTTAAATTCTGATAGTTGTTTCTAATTGCACGGTTAACATTATATTCAGTTAACACATCTGTCACTGTGCTAGCATTATTATTTAAATTGTACAAAACAGAATTTTGCAAGTTTTGATCAAAACCAGTTCCGTGATCCCATAAACTGGGTATAGAGTTTTGTGTTCTAAGAAAGTTGTAATTGTTCATAGTGTAATTAACTTTTGAAATCTTGTTGCTTCTTCTAAGAATGTGTCAAAATCGACCAGTGGAGTAAGAAGCTTATCTAGTTCTGGCGCAATAATATCTTTCATAAAAGAATAATGTACCAAACTTCCGGGATGTCCTTTAAATCTGTCAGAATACCAAGTCATGTCGTTAATACAAGAATAGCCAATTAGCCCAGGTTGATAAATTTTATCAAAATTTGTCAACTCATAAATGGTGTTACATAGCGTATTTTGTACTAACTTGTTGTCAAAACATTCGGACACTGACAACTTTCCTGTATTTAATTGTTCTTCTGTAACTGATAGTATTGGACTATCAAACAATATATAATACTGCCATGAATTTTTATCGCACATTAGTTGAAACCATTGAATCTGCAACAAAGTTTTGTACATTAGATATTCAATGCTATAGTAATTTTTTCTGTAATATTCTTTCCATAATGGAAAATGACTTCCGGTGGACCAAAATCCATGCAAGTCAGTTGACTCTAAGGTAGTAATAGGATGTCGTTCTTTATTAATTTGATT
>CAITDW010000083.1 GCA_903891235.1 uncultured Candidatus Saccharibacteria bacterium | reverse complement strand
TGTTACCTCTGCCAGTTTATTCTGTTCCGGGTTGTCGTAGGCAAAGTTTTTAAATGTTTATGCAAGGCAGTTAGCCCACTCCAATATAGGTAGCTACCGCTTTCGTGTTGGCCAATATCGTATAGTGTTTGACATAGATGGCCACACACTTCAGGTGCTTAGTATTAAGCACAGGAAAGATGTCTATAAAAGCTAGAACTTTATCCCGCCCAATTATTCCTTTTACTTAAGCTCCATATTCCACCTGATGATTTCACTAACAATTTCCTTATAAATCGAACCCTTCAGGTCTTCAAAAGGGAATCCTCTGACTTTGAAGAATCTTTTTTATGTCTCCGATGAATGATCTTAGCTACGTATTTAGTATCTAATATTACTTCAAGAATAAATGATTTGACAATAATAGCTAATGCTAATAACATTTAAATAATGGATATAAAAGACAAATCACCTGAGAAACAAGAATCATCTAAAGAAAAAGCATTAGAAGAATTAGAATCATTTGCAAATAACCCTGGTCTAGAGGAATTAGCTAGTCTTTTTGGAACAGAGAGTTTACCAGAAGGCACTTCAGAAAGAATAGCAGTTTTGCAGGAATTAGCTGGACAACATTGGGATTTTCGTAAAGGAGCTGAAAGACAAGCAGTTGACTGGTCGGAAAGTGGCGAAATAGAAGAAGGAAGTGAACAATGGAATACTGTATTTAACTCTGCAGAAAAATTAGGCTTAGTTCAAGACACCGAACCTAAAAACAAAAATCCAGATTTCCTAGTCATATTGGGTGGTGCTAATAAGGCTCCACTAGATCGCTTAAGGTATGGGCTGAGTGTTGTAGATGACTTTGATCAAGTAGTTTATCTTGGTTCTTCTAGAGTAGTGAGTGATGCAGAGCGTGAAAAGGCTCAAGATTATGCACCGGATGCTAAAACTGAATTTGATCTTGGTAGTGGCGCCTTTGAAACATTATTAGGAGCAAGACTAGTTGATGAGATTACTATCGAGCGTGATGGTGATACTTGGGGTATGAGAATGTACGAATTTGAAGTAGATGGAAAACCCAAAACCGGATTTGTTTTAAGTACTCCTCAAACTATTCAAGGAAATAGAGCTACAACTTATGATAACTACAAATTCTTTGCTGATCGGGCTGAACTTGCTACTAATCCGAACAAAACAGTTGTTGCGGTAACCACTGGGTTTTATACTTCTGGACAACACTTACCAGCCGTACAGGAACTTACATTGCCATTTGGAACTGAAGTTGAGACTGTTGGCCATAGTGCTGAATATACTGGAGTTAAGAGACAGGCAAGTCAATTATTACAAGAAGCCAAGGCCGCGATTGATGCCTCTGTAAGATTAGATCAGGCAATAACTGCAAAAACAGATTAATTGATTATCCTTAATAAGTTTTTTAGTAGATAATGATTCTATGGATGTTAATAATAAAAAAATAATTAATGCACCAGTTAATGAAGATGTTGCAAAATCAATATTAGCAGTAAATAATCTTCATCAGGAAAAGCCTAAAAAACATTCAGCATTATTCTATTTTATTTTTTTACTAGTTTTCGTATTAATTATTATTTTAGCCCTATTTTCTAAAACTAATACTAATCCTAATAGTTCTTCTAATAATCCAAATATCACAATACCGGATTCAAATAATCCATTAAATACTAGTAACTCAATAAATCAACAAATAAAATATTGTTCTAACATTGTTAATGGTGGAACTGTCTGCTAATTTAAAAATAATAAATTAATCTTTAATTTTCAAAATTCCTTTAATTTTTTTATTGTTAATGAGATTAATTTCACCATTAAGTTTATTTATAAACTTTTTAGGGTTATTAATTAAAATTTTATTAGAAATATATAGAGATGCAATCCACCAGGAAATAGACCACGCTACTATAATCGAGAGTGCAATTAATCCTCCTAAAATTGTCGATATATTGATCAGACTAACAACTATTGCCGCAGCAAGAAATGATATGATTAGAGCAAGACTAGCAGATGTTGAAGCAAAGCCAAAAAAAGCACCATAATCCAGTAGTTTTTGTTTATCTTTTCTAATTGCAATTAAGGATTTTGGATTATATACCCAAATTGTAGATACAATATTGCCAAGACCTAAACAAATAATAACTGAGCTAAAACTCAGCACCATAGCTTGACCAAATGATGACCAGTCATGAAGCAAATAACAAGCTAACAATACAAGCAATAGATCAATTGGAAAAGCTAGCAAAAATAATGCAATATTCTTAGATAAGAAAATGTCTTTTAATTTAATCTTTTTATTTAAATAATTAATAACATTTTTTGCGTCTGCACCTAATTGAGAAGCATTATAAGTAGCCAAGC
>CAITDW010000082.1 GCA_903891235.1 uncultured Candidatus Saccharibacteria bacterium | reverse complement strand
GCCTGAATTGCGAAAAACAAGAAACGATTTATGCAGTTTGTAGAAGTCTAATAGTTCGTCTACCCCTCCCAATTCGTTTATTATATTCTGCGACCTTGTGGAGAGTTCTTCTTTATTTGTAGAATTAAAGTAATTTCTCATTATCAAAAGCCCTTTGTATGTTAGCTTTCTGTTTCATTTTCTTCCCTTGGCTCAACATCGTTGTTTAATTCCAAAAGTGCTTTTGATTCTGGCAGTGGTAGTTCTTCAAATTTTTTTAATTTAGAATTTATCATTCGGGTTCTTGTTCCCACAAGCTTTTCTATTTCGCCACTTGCACCTAATATTTTTGATTGTGCGCTTTCTAATACTTTTCCGAAAGTTCCAAATTCGGTTTTTACGGCTTGTAAGGTTTTCTTAATTTCACTTGTTTGTTTTTCTATAGCCAAAGTTTTAAAACCTAATCTCAAACTACTAAGCAAAGCAGCAAGTGTAGAAGGGCCAGTTACTATAACCCTAAAGTCACGTTGTATAATTTCTATTAATGAAGTGTTGCGAACTACTTCTGCATATAGTCCTTCAAAGGGTAAGAACATAATTCCAAAATCTGTTGTATTAGGTGGGTCAAGATATTTATCGCGAATATCTTTAGCGCATTTTTTAATTATTGTATCAACTCCTTTTCTTGCAATTTCAATAGCAGCTAAATCGCCAATATCATAAGCAGTAACCAAAGCATAGTAATCCTCTAATGGGAATTTAGCATCAATAGGTAAATAGCAATATTCTCCCTCTTTTTCTCTGCCTGGCAAACAGACGGCAAATTCAACACTGTCTCTTGAACCCTTCTTTGTTTGAACGTTTGTTTCATATTGCCCGGGTGCAAGTATTTGTTCCAAAATAGCGCCTAATTGGATTTCTCCAAGTATCCCCCTCGTCTTAATATTACTCAAAACCTTTTTTAAATCCCCTACACCGGATGCTAAAGATTGCATTTCTCCCAATCCTTTTTGAACGGATTCCAAATTCTTACTTACTATTTCAAACGATTGTGTCAATCGTGTTTCCAAAGTTTTTTGCAATTTCTCATCAACAGTGTGTCGCATTTCTTCCAATTTCTTTTCGTTCCCCTCCTGCAAATTTTTTATAGAGGTTTCCAAAGTCTTTTTCACTGCGTCCAACTTTTCAGTATTAGCAACATTTTGTGTTCGTTGGTTCTTTTCAAATTCACCAAACTGGTCGCCCAATCTATCTTTGTAACTTTTCAAAGCAGTATCCAAATCTTTTTTAAATACTTCTAAGTTTTCTTTTAATTCCTGCCTACTATCTTTGTTGTTACTATCAATAGTATTCTGAAAAGCTAACAGTTTTTCTTCTATCGTTTTCCGAATTGCTTCTAACTTATCTTCGTTTGATTTTGTAAGGTTAGCTAAGAGTTCCGAAAATGTTTGTGTGAATTTATTCAACTGGTTAGTTACTTCTTCTCTCAATCCCTTTGCACTTTCAGCACTTTCTTTCCTGTTAGTGACGAACTCCCCTTTCAAATTTGTTTCGGCGTCTTTTAGGTTTTGGGTTAATGAACCTATTGAATTTTTTATTTCTGTTAATTCCTTGCTTCCTTCTTTCTTACCCGCTTTTAGAGTGAGAATAATATTTACGATTAAGAGAATAGAAATTAATGAAAGTAAAAGGTAAATAATTTCCATCTGTTAAATTTATTCAATCCACTTCAATCGTTTGAGGTTTTCTTCATAATCTGATAGGTTGCTTTGAACTAAATCTTCTGCATTAAATTTTTCCTTTTGCTCTTCTGAATAATCACCTTCACCGGGTAAGCTTGTAGTAAAAGCAAGTTCAGCAAGTTCAACAAGTTTTAAGAAGAACTTATCATAAGCTGTAAAGATTACAGGATGCTCGTAATCCCCATCTAAAAAAAGACTAACAGAATAACCATTGTAATCCCATTCAGCTTTTCCCAAAGCATTTATCACCGCGTTCTCTGCATCTTCCTCCCACATCAATTTATCAACTGGAGTTTTTGTATTCTTTCCGGAAAGCAAATCCTCAAAAAATGGCAAATCATTTTTCTTAATTTTATCTTTATTTATTAATCCAATTGCAATCCCAATAATATTTTTAATCCTGCTTCGCCCTATACCTGATGCTTGAAAAAATTTATCTGCGAAATCAATTCCTTTAACTTTTGATAAGTAATTTTCAAAATTAATATTTTCGGGAGTTAGACTGCTTTCGGATAATAAAATATATCTTAAAATATCAAACGAGGCCTGAACACCTACAGTCTTAATAATGTAAGATTTGTTTCCAGCCGTACTCCAAAATAATTTGTTGAAAGCATTAAAATAATTGACAATTGTATCTAATATTGTTTTGTCTTTGCCATCAATAAAAAACATTCTAAGTGGAGATGAATCGTTCATTTCCCTTAACATTTCCCTATTTCTACCGTGAAAAATAGTAGCTTGTTGCATTCTTACTCTATCCCTTTTGGGGTTGGAGGTAATAAGCCTACAAATTCCATCAACTATCGTAGCAGTTGAGACAACCCAAGTTTCCATTAACCCTTCTGAAAAAAGAATATCTGCACTCAAAGGGGCGACTTTGATGTGTTGATATAATGGCGAATTAACTTTATCAATGTTTAATTTTCTTGAAAGAAAAACTGCAAATTTCTCCGGTGTCCAAGCTTTTTCCGGTTCATCATTAACATTGTATCCAAATTGCTCTAATGCTAAACTTCTATCTACTTTTTTCTGATTTGAGTTTATAGTCGCAAAAAGGAATGCCTGGTATGAATTTGGTAAATCAAAATAAACTGAACAAACTAATTGAAGATTTGTGAATCTTTCTGGATTTTTGACAAACTCAAATGCGTTAAGCCTATGTTGACCATCAATAATGGCAGCAAGTTTAATTTCTTTTGGAATCTTTATTGTACAAATTCCATTTTCCTTTTCTTCTAACTTCCATCTCTCTGTTTCATCCTTTGAAATATTTCCCTTGGAAGTATAGTTTGCAGCAAGTATAATAGTATTGGGAAAAGCCATTTCAACTGAATCTATATAAGTTCCAATTTCTTTTAGTCGCCTTATGTCTTTTGGTCTTTGGCTACCTTTTACATTGCCAGTATTATCAATATAACCTAATGGTTCAGAAAAAGTAATGGCTAATAATTTTTCAGCCGAAATTGTTATAACATAAAAATCCCCTAATGGTTGAGTTACCTTTAATGCTGGAACTTCTAAAAAATATTTCTCCTCTTTATTGTCCATTTGTAACATCATTAGCAGTATTTCCGCCCAATGGAGCGGTAAGATTAAAGGATGAATTTTTAAAATTCGCAACCCACCACATCACATAAGATAATATTACACCCAATATTGCTAAGCCGGAAATTTCAGCAATACTGCCCTTTGAATTTTCATAAAGAATATAACCTGTCATAGAAAAAACAGCTATGTTAAAAAGGCAAACAAATAATATAGCTGGCTTTCTATATGATGTTTGATTGTCAATTAATTTTATAATATAATCTAAACTTGCTGATACAAAAATTGCAATAAAAT
>CAITDW010000081.1 GCA_903891235.1 uncultured Candidatus Saccharibacteria bacterium | reverse complement strand
GTTACCTAGGATATTGGTAGCTGTAGTTCTTATTAATCTTTCTATATATATAGTAGCTGCGCTTGAGGATGTGTTTAATATCCTAGGTGGTGGAGTGTATGATCTTATTAAGGCGCCGTTTTCTCAGAATAATTTGTGGAAGCTGAACATAACCGGGCCCAGTGACACAACCGTATTTCTAGGAATGTTTGCGGGTCTTGGCTTACTACTGGGTGGCATAGCTCTAGGTGGTCTATATAGATCACTAAAAGGAACGGGTTCATCAGCCGTTCCTGCGACAGGCACATCCACGGCAGTAAGGGGAGGAAAACCATCTATTCTCTCGGGTCTTGGAGATGCTGCTTTATACCTAATCATCTTTGTAGTTCTACCTATCTTTCTAGCTATTCTTGGAGTACTACTAACACTACTCTTTAGACAGGCTGTTCTTATACTTTTGCTTATGATTTCTCCAGTAGCATTCTCATTATATTGCTTACCAAACACAGAGACTTATTTCAAAAAATGGTGGGGTATACTCATAAAAACGCTTGCAGTCTATCCAATAGTTGTCGCGCTTTTATGTATGGCTGAGGTAATGTCGATTGTATTTAACGCCAATCCTTTCGGATTGGAAGATTTTCTAGCAAAATTTATAGCAATTATTGCTGTATGTGCGCCGCTATTTCTTATTCCGTTTGCTTTCAAATTATCTGGCGGCGTTGTTGGATCTGTCAGTGGTGGGCTCAGTAATCTAAGAAAGCGCGGTAATGCTGCAATTAAAGGTAATCCAAATGATCCAAATAGCCGAGGCAATAGAGTCAAGAAACGCAACAAGTATCAAAGAGAGAGATTTGGTCTAAGTGCTGGATCTTTAGCTACAAGAACCAGAGGAGCATTCAGAGGGCAAGGTAGAACTGCTGCCGCGGCTCGTAAGTCTGGTTTTGATACACAATGGGCTAATGAAGAGTTATCTAAAAATAGAAACTGGCAAGCCAACAATAAGAATGACGATTACCTGTGGGCTCTACAAGATATGGATCATGCTAGAAGTGAACGTGCAGCAGCTGTTGCGAGTGGAGATAGCTCTAGGGTCGCAGCCTGGGACTCAGCCATAGCCGCCGCTAGAAGTACTCCTAGGACTAGGGGTACTATGCAAGCAGCCGCTCAGCAACTTGCAGAAAATGGCTCTGGTTTTGCTGAAGGAGTTGAAGGTCACAATCAGATGATGAGAAATTCTGCTAGGGCATCTGGTTCAAATGTAACAGTCGACTCAGCAGGTAATGTTAATGGTTTCTCGGGTCCAAACGCTGGAACTGCACAACAATTTATGCGTAATAATAAAAAAGCTGTTACTCCTTCAAGAGCAGATTTGGGTAACCATGATAGCACTCAATATAATCCAAGTGAAGCATGGAACAAGTTGGATCATAAAGAAATGGCTGCACAAAGACCTGAGGCGCTTAGATCAGTTCATGATGATCTGGTTAGAAGAATCAATAGTGGATCTGGCTCTCAGCAAGATTTCGAAAACTACGCCAGACATAAAGTTGAACTTAATGAAATGGCTACGGGCGGTAAAGTTAACCCAGCTCTTGCAACTGCTGCACAAGAACTAATTGATGCATCAGCACCATTACCTGGTGGAGTTGCTGGACCACCATCGCCTGGCGCATCAGCTGATTCTCATTATACTGGCTGGGCGGCAACTAATGGTGCAGCTGATACTGCAGCTCAAGGCAGAGCTCGCCAACCATTACCTTGATAATCTAGAAAAAATAAGTAGTAAAAGTTAAAATAGGAATGTAATGGCAACATATAAAGTAATTCAAGATATAGAGGCAGAGGACAAGTTAATTGGGCCTTTGTCGTTAGTTCAGTTTATATTTGCATGTGTCACTGTTCTTCTTATACTTAAGCTTTTTAGTTTATTCAAAACATGTTGCCTTCCTGCTCATTGTTTTTTTACCAATAGCTTTGTTTGCTGCTTTTTTTGCAATTCCATGGGGAAGAGACCAACCAACTGAAGTTTGGGCGTTAGCTAAATTAAAATATTTAATCTATCCCCATAATAGAGTTTGGAATCAGAGCGGAGTAAAAAACTTAGTTCAAATTAATGCACCAAAGAGAGTCAAAATTAACTACACAAATGGTCTATCTAGAGATGAAGTCCAGAGTAGATTAAAAGTACTAGCTGAAACTATTGATACTAGGGGTTGGGCTACTAAAAATGTAAACGTAAATCTATCTACCAACCAGTCAGTAGGACCTACGGTAATTGCCAATGAGGATAGATTAACGGGTACAAATGCTGTAGAAGAAGCACCAGTTACTGATATTAATCTAAGAGATGATATCCTTGATGAGAAAAATAATACCACCGCATTCAAATTTACCGAAAAAATAAAAGAATCCGAAGAAAGACATCGCCAGGCTCTAATTGAATCAACAAAAAATATTATCCATTCAAATACTCCAGAAAATAAGTGGTTTAGTCAAAATCAAGTTTCTGGTGCAACCTCAACATTAGCACAAGTAGACACTGGTTTTACTCCCGAGCAAGAGCGTGAGATTAACCAAGAACTTCATCAAAAACACGATAGACTAAAACAAGAATACAATTCACACATAAAATATATTAAAACTCCAGAGGAATTAGAGCAGGACCGGCTTGCATTATTAGAAGCAGAAAAAGCTCGCCAAGCTATGATGACACATACCCCTAGTCCTGATATAATAAATATGGCAAGTAATAATGATTTAAGTGTTGCAGCGATCCAGCATGAGGGCGAAAAAACAAGCGAAGGTCTGGATGGTGAAGTTGTAATAAACTTGCACTAATATATAAATTACTAATTAATCCTTACTAAATAAGGGGTGGCAAAGAATAGATATGGATCCTAATTCAAACCAAAATCAATATCCTGGCTATGTTTCTCCTGGAATACAGGCGCAGGGTCCAGTTGTATCGCAACAAGAGGCTGGCCAAATGGTTAAGTCTAATCCTAATAGTACTCAAAACATGCTGAAAATAGCTGAAATAAGAGATGGTATTGCAATAATGGCTGACGGTACATATAGGGCGGTTATATGGTGCAAAGCAATAAATTTTGATTTAATGAGCCAATCTGAACAAGAAGCTGTTGAGTTCAGTTATCAAGGTTTTTTGAACTCTTTATATTTTCCAATTCAAATCTTTATTCACTCTGAGAGGGTTAATTTATCTGACTATGTTCAAAAACTTGATAGATTAAAGTCTGAACACGAGAACATGCTTTTATCTATGTTAATGGATGATTATATTGATTTCATCGAGCAACTAGCCAGCCAAACTAATATTATGGATAAAGATTTTTATGTCGTTATTCCGTTTTTTCCTGGACCAGAAATGAAAAAGAATATTACTACGGGTAGTAGGAATTTTATTACAGGATTGGGTGGGTTACTCGGTAAGAACGATAATAAAGTGGTAATAAATGAGGCTGATCTAGAAGCTGCAAAAAATGAACTAAGAAATAGAGTGCAAGCTACTCTACAAGGATTATTACAGTGTGGGGTGACTGCAACACCATTGGCTACTCAAGAGTTAATTGAACTTTATTATAATACCTATAATCCAGACACTGCGGTTAATCAACCACTAATTGCTATCGATAGTTTGACTAGCGATGTAATTGAAAAAGGTGAGGGTCAAGCACCTAAACCAAACATGCAAGGAGGTTATTAATCATGGCTTTCGGCAAAAAAAGAGTTGACCCAGTTTTAATTGCTGAGGCTCAAAGAAGACAAGAACAACAAGAAGTTTATGGTGCGTTTCAAAAGGGTATAACAGCTCTTAGAGATTTTATAGCTCCTAGTTCTCTCGAGCTCCAAAGTAACTATTTTCGTATAGGTACAAGATTTGCTAGAAGCTATTATGTCTATGGCTACCCAAGACAAATCTACACAGGTTGGTTAAGTGGCTTGGTTAACATCGATGAAGTAATAGATATCAGTATTTACATTTATCCAGTTGCTAGCCAGGTAATTATGAATAACTTGAGAAAAAAAGTTACTCAGCTGGAAGCAGGAATACAGATCGATTCTGAAAAAGGTAAAATCAGAGATCCAGGTAAACAAGCTGCTATTCAAGATGCTGAGGAAATGAGAGACAAACTTCAAGTTGGTGAGGAAAGATTTTTTAGATTTGGTCTTTATTTTAATATTTATGCCAATGACATGGAAGAATTAGAATTTGTTTCTCATAAAGTAGAGTCAATGCTTGGTCAACAATTAATTTACTCTAAGCCGGGTTCATCTCAACAAGAGCAAGGTTTCAATACTGTTATCCCTCAGTTTGTTGACGAAATGCAAATTCGTAGGAATATGAATACAGGTGCACTATCTACTAGTTTTCCGTTTACATCTGCTAACCTCAGCCAAGATAACGGTATTTTATATGGTATCAATATGCACAATTCAGGTTTGGTTATTTTTGACAGATTTACTCTAGAAAATAGTAATTCTGTAGTCTTTGCTAAATCTGGAGCGGGTAAATCTTTCGCTGTGAAGCTAGAGGCACTTCGAAGTATGATGTTTGGTACTGAGATTATTATTATTGACCCAGAAAATGAGTACCAAAAATTATCTGATGCAGTTGCTGGTGCCTATGTTCGACTCAGTCTCAGCTCAAGCACTAGAATAAATCCTTTTGATCTACCAACTACAATTGACCCAGAAGAAGCAGATAATGCGCTTCGTAGTAACTTAATTATGCTCCATGGTTTACTTCGCTTAATGATGGGTGGTGCTCAGGCGCAAATGGTTGGCGGAAACAATGCAATTACTCCAGCGCTGAATCCAGTAGAGGAGTCTGATCTTGATACAGCCCTAATAGAAACCTATGCAAAAGCTGGTATAACCAATGATCCACTAACTCACAATACTGTGCCTCCGACAATTGCAGATCTATATGAAACATTGTTGCATATGGGTGGTACTGGCCCTCAATTAGCCCAAAGGATTAGAAAATACACTAGTGGTACATTTGCAGGCATTTTTTCTCAACAAAGTAATATTATTATCGATAATCCATTTGTAGTCTTCAACGTAAGAGATCTTGAAGATGAACTTCGTCCAGTGGCTATGTATATTGTTCTTAATTACATATGGAACAAAACCAAGTCGGATAGAAAGAAAAGAATCCTTATTATTGATGAAGCATGGCAACTCATGAAGTATGAGGATTCAGCTAACTTTATTTTTTCACTCGCAAAAAGAGCCAGAAAATATAATCTAGGTATAACCACTATTTCTCAAGACGTTGAAGACTTTATGGGTAGTCGTATGGGCAGGGCTATTGTCGCCAACGCTTCAATGCAGATGTTATTTAAACAGTCGCCATCTTCTGTTGATGTATTAGCAGATGTATTTAAATTAACCGAGGAAGAAAAGAAAAGATTATCACAATTCCCGGTTGGTCAAGGATTGTTCTTTGCTGGCCCGAATCACGTTCACATCCAGGTCGCAGGATCACCAACTGAGATGGGACTAGTTAACAGTAGTCCTAATCAGTCTGTTCAAAGCTTACAAGAAGGAACTATAGATTTATCTAATACATTAACGCCGGGATCAACCAACGCTATTAGTTGAGTAAACTATGGAAAATCAACCCAATGGAGTATATGATCAAGATTCTGAAAATCCTATAACAAGGCCGGATCTTAAGTCAATGGAGGAGGGTGGAGGTGCGAGCCAAGCTCCATCAGCTCCTGGTAAGGTTAGTGGCGAAGGTAAAACCCCTGAGGCGCCGGCAACCGCAACTGAGGCTGGTGCCAGTTCAAGTACTGGACTTTCAAAAGGTTCAGTTGCTGGAGGATTTGCTAGTGGTATAAAAGGGGCTTTTCAAAAAAATAAGAATAAGGGATTGATTGGTGGTGGTGCCGCTGGGGCAGCCCTCGGAATAATGATTTTTGCAATAACCTTTTTTGTTCCAATGATTGTTCAGCATATTGCAAATGTGATACTGGCAGAGGAAAGCAAATTAACACATCAATTGGAAAATGATGTAAGCAAGGATATAACTAAAGAGCTACAAAAGCACTCTCCCCCCAAAGTTCCCAGTCCAAGTGCAAGCGGTGACCCATCTACTCCAGAAGGTGATTTAAAACCAGACGGCACAACAAAAGGATCGCTAGCTGAAGAAACATCTAAGTTTAACTGGGAAGATCCTAGCATAAAGAATGGTTTATCAGATGCTGGTTTAGATACCTTTACAAAGTCAGATGGCTCAATAGGAATAAAGAGTATAGGTGATGAAAGTACATCACCAACTGATTTATCGGAAAAATTTGCTAACAACGAGGGTGGTGCTTGGGATAAATTCTCAAAAGCTGTTCCGGAATGGGATGTTGGCCAATTAACAACTTTTAATAATGTTTTGGTCGGGGAAGCAAACGCACCTGTTAGTGGGCTTAAGGATGATCCGACCAAGACTGCCGCTCAAACAGAAGAGTCAGCAATTGTTGATGGTGAAAGCAAAAGTTCATCAAGCTTGGCTAGTGAAGCAGTCAAGTCTACTCAAAGTCCTGACACTAACGGAGATATTGGACAAGCTATACAAGCTGCCGAGGAGGCTTCTAATAGCGGATTATCTGTATCTGACGCAATAAAAGCTGCTCAAGATAAATTACCATCAGCTATAGGAACGAGTTTAAATATTGAAAAATATCTAGCTGATTATTGCGAGGTTAGTTTAATTACAAATAAACTAAGCAAAGATGGAATACCTGCAATTGTAACTCTTATGATAAGACATAGTACTCTACTTTTTGCGGTTGTAGCACAAATGAAATCTCATAAATTAAGCGGGCAAGATCTAAATCATTTTATGAACACCCTACAGGGTAGTCCAGCAAAAGTTTCCGAAAATGCTGATGGTACTCCAATATTAGATAAAACTGGTGAACCAATCTATACACCTTCAAGTAATTTTTCTAACTCTGAAGCTTGGCAATCAGCTATAGGGAACAATAATGGAGTTAATACAGATGTTGGTTCAAACTCATTCGATCCAAATAAAATTCAGGGATTATTGCCAGATAGTGGGACTCTTCCAACGAGTACTGGTGCCCAAAGATTAATCGATGAAGTAACGTCGACAGGTTTAACAAACATTCCTGGTGTAAAAAGTATTTGTGATGCTCTTAATAACAGAGTTGTTGGACACATTACTACTGCTGTTGGATATGTAGCTACTCTTGCTGCTGATATTGGTTCACTTGGCGCAGCTGATGTTGCACAAGTAGCTGCTGCTGGGGCAGAGACTGTTTTTGTACAGTACAAACTTATACCATATATTGTGACCAATCTTACGGTTGCTGGTTTTAATGGACTAGAGGGTGGTGCTAGTTGGATGAATAATGCAGACTCTGGTGCTAATTTATCCTATAATACATATTCTAGAGCTTCAGGAAGTGTTCCTATGAGTAAGAAAACAGTTGGTAAATTAGTTTCAATAGCTAATATGAATGAGATAAAGAGTAACTCAAATAGGTCAATTTACGATCAAATTTTTGCATTAAATAATAATAATTCGTTAACTTCTAGATTAATGAATGATATTCCAATGGGTAAAAGCGCAGTTTTTGATAGTATGATAAATTATTTCACAAAGTTTCCATCAGTTGTTACTCATAGCTTATCTATTGTTTTGTCTCCTAGAATATTTGCAGACACTGCTAGTCCATTGCCAGGTGATCAATATGGATTGTCTCAATATAATTTTAACCCTGGAGAGTCAACGAAGTATAATATATATTCAAATGAATATTATTTAAATAAGGAGGTTTCACTAAATGGAAACCATAAATCTAGATTATCCATGCTTGGCGATCCATCTAATCTTACCCAAAAAAATCCTTTAGATAATAATAGTGATAATTTACTTCATTGTTTTGCTGGCAATTATACAGATATAATACAAAATAAAGATAATTTGAGACTAAACTGTGTTGTTTCATTAAGTAATAATGGAGGACCAAACGGTAGCGGTTGTTATGTTATAGGTAGTACTGATTATTATGATTCTATGTCGGTTTTTGCAGGTGCTGATAATACGGGTCAAGATTTATGTGGTAATAGAAACTCAACAATACTTCAAGATGATCAAAACCTTGATAAAGATATGGATCAAGGTTTAAATAGTAATATTTGCAATATTTATACGAAGGCTTTAGGTGGTTCAGGTTGTGATTCTGGTATACTAAAACAAATTAATAAGAATGATGATAGTGCTCGTTTTAGGCAATACATTGCAGACACAAATGTTATGAGAAATTATATTAGCTTAGTAGGTAACCAATGATGATAAAAAAAATATTTATCTTTTTTTTGAGTTTTTTTTACTTAATTATTTCTTCTTCGAGTGTCTTTGCAATAAGCTCGGCTGATTTACAAAAAATTTATACTGGGACGGTTCATTATCTACCAAATTGTAGCATCTCTAGTAGTGCCAATTCTAAACCACCAACTCCTTCATTAGTCTCTGGTTCAAATGTATATATCCTAGGTGATTCAATAACTGTTATGTCTACGCCTAATTATCATGATTTATTCTCAGCTAAAGGTATTAACGTAAATATTGATGCTTCCTCTGGTAGAGGAATATTAAAAACTGGAATGGATAATAACAGATTAAATGCTATGGATGCAATCACCTTAGATAAAGATAATATTACTAATGCAGATGCAATAGTAGTTGCGCTTGGCACCAATGGAGATGATACAACTCAAAACATTGATGGATTAGTCAAAGCATTACAAGCAGACAATTCTAAAGCTCCTATTTACTGGGTTGACACAATTGTAGTAAATCAACCAGGCCAACAAGTTGTGCAAACTATACAAACAGCTAATCAGAATATTTATAGTCAATCTGTGCAAGATAATTATTCTATCATTTCTTGGTTTAAGTTAGTTGACCCAAACGGTAATCCAACAACACTTAGTGGTAATGAAACTGATACAAATAATTATATGAGGCCTTTGTCCGATCCAAATTCTTACGGTTTCCATCCATCTTCTGCAGGTTCTCAAGCGTTAGCTAGCTTGGTTGTTAGTACGGTATCTCAAGGTGGTACTTCAAACCCATCATCAACTCAATCAAATGCTAGTTGCTGTAATACATTGTCTTCAAGTTCAGGTTCAGGTTCAGGTGCACCTTCTTCTGCCGCTACTGGACCGTTTACATATACTAGTAATGCTCAAGAACCATATTATATGGAACAATATATTATAGACTTATTAAAAGATATTGCTCAGGCTGAAGGTGTACCGCCAAGTGTAACCGTAACCCAAGATCATGTTGTAGCTATGGTAGCTTGGCAAATTAAAGAAGGTGGTAATACCAATAATACCGGTAATGCGTTTAATTTATGGAATATGGGGTATTTGAGTAGTTTTTCTCAATTGTTTACACATGGTACGTCTGATGGAAGCCAAACTGGATTCGCCTCATATGATGCAGGTGTTGAAGGTAATACAATAGAAATGACAGGTTCAAACCAAAGTAGAATTGGAAAAGTACTATCAACTCCAGGTTCAACTGCAGATCAAGTTTTACAAGCAATTGCATTCCCAGATTTATATCCAGGTAATTTGGCATGGGCATGGGGTGGTCAATCAACTGAAGCTGGTGCTGCTGCTTATGGCCATTCTGATTATTACCCAGCATTATTAACATTACTTTCTATCGTAAGGTCTAATTATGGTAAATACGCGAGTACAGAGATAGGCAGTGTTCAAAACAAAGGTTATACTCCAGGTGCTCCAGGAGTACCTATTAGTAGTCTTAAGTTCAGTGGTGGAAGTGGTAGTGGAGATGCCACGGCTGCTCTAGCTTCAAGTTCAGGTGAAAAATGTGCTGGGTCAACTACTAATAATGGTTCTACCTCATGTACCGCTAGTACTAACGCGGATATATTATGTGAGGCTAAAAAATATATAGGTATATATTATGGGGCTGGTTTAAGTCATAACTATACGGCTTTTAGAAATGCCTGTCCTGAAGCTTCAATCTCAGGTGCTGCTGCTTCAAGTACTAGTAGTAAACCTGGTCCATGTTCAACAGATTGTAGTGGTTTAGTCTCGGTATCTGTAAGTGCAGCTTTTAATCAAAAACTATCTTACTCTGTTGGTAATAATGGTTTAATGAGTAATATGGCTGACTGGAAACCAATTAGCGAAAGTCAGGTTCAGGCTGGCGATATTGCAACACATTCTGGCCAAGCTCATGTAGTGATAGTTGATCATTATGATTCTAAAACCAACACTCTTTATGTGGTAGCTTCGTCAAGTACTGGCTCGCCTACTGCTGCACAAACATTTAACTCTTCGTCTGGATATGACTTTACTCAATTTTTCAGGTATATTGGACCAGGAAGTAGTGGGGCATGAAAAATAATATTAGATTCTTAGTTGTAGTAGTTTTTTTAATTATTTTATCTTTTTTAATCAAACCATTAATTATGGGTGGGTCAAATTATTATTCTGTTAAATATGACCAAGTGGCATATTTAACAGCATTAGATATAAAGAAAATAAATGGTTATAGTTTTCTTCCGATTCAGGGTAGTGATTATAATCTTAAAGTGAAATATTTTAATAATAATAGTTGGGCAGTTAGTTCAATAACTCCAATTAAGGGTTTTTCAGATTCATTAACTGCAGTTTATGAAAAAAACGGTGATAATTACAAAACAGTCATATATCCAAGTAACCTGATTCTTCAAAAAAATATTAATAACTTACCTAGTGTAGTGCAGTCATATTTGAAATCTCTACATGCAGTAAAGTTAGGTAATTCATGAATATAAAATTAATTAAGCGAATCGTTTTATTATTAGTGGTAGTTTTTGGGATATATCAAATAGGATACGCTTTAGTGATAGATAGTAAAACCGGAACATTAGTAGTTAAATCATCAAATAATGCCAACATATCTATTACTGGCAAGAACCTAGAAACTGTTAGTTTGGGTATCACTCAAATAAAAGCTAAAATAAACCCCGGACAATATACCATATTAGCAACCAAAGACAGTATTCAAACATCTAAATATATAATTATCGCTAAAAACCAAACAACTAATATATCTCTAGATGTAGATTCATTAATTAATGCTCATAATAATTTCGTAAATAAACTAAAGCTTCAAAATAAGTTCATCAATTCTTTACCTTTCGAGGGACCTATGGCTCAATATAGAATTAATTATGTTTATTCATACCAAGGGCAATATGCTCAACCTATTATTGTTATTTCAGGACCTAATCAAGATGCTTGGAATATGGCCATATTATTCATGAAGGATCTTGGCTATGACCCATCCATATTTACTATTCGTTATGTAACTCAGACATATCAACATGCTAATTATACAAATGGTAGGCCTTAGGTTTATTCTATAAAGCAATAATATTGGCAGATTGGCTAAAATGATGAAGTATAACGTCTGCGTCAGTTGTAGTAATAAATGTTTGATAGTCTTTCAAAAAGTTTGTTAACGATTTCCTTCGTCCAGAATCAAGCTCACTAAAAACATCATCGAGTAGAAGTAATGGTTTTTTATCTCGGTATTTTTCAATTATTTTTGTTTCTAAAACTTTACAGACTAACATAAGAGTTCTCATTTCACCCCTTGAAGCTGATTCACCAACTAAATGATCATTAAGTTTTAAATCAAAATCATCCCTATGACACCCGAAAGAAGTGTAGCCCCTTACGAAATCTTGGTTCATTGATGATTCTAGTTTTTTTAAGATATCTGATGTATAGTCTTTTAAATTAATTTTAGTCACATAAGAAAAACTGACTACAGAATCTTTATTAGATAATTGACTGTATATACCACTTGAAGACTTATTAAGTACCTCGATTAATTCGAGCCTATATTTAACTATAACTTCAGATAATTCACTCAGTCTTAAATTCCAAACAAATAGTTCATTATTATTTTTATTAGATATATTTTTAAGTAAAGTGTTCCTTTGAAATATCACTCTTCTATATTGTTTGCTAATATCTTTAAATCCAGGTTTTATTTTTTCTAGTAAATCATCTAAAAAATTTCTTCGACTTTCGGGTGAGCTACTAAGTATTAACAAATTTTCTGGTTCAAACAAAACAATTGGTAAGGTTTTACTTAATGTAAGTCTTTTTAGCTTCTGTCCGCCAATATCATAGTCCTTAAAGACACTTTCGTAGTTCTTTTGTAACTTGATACTCCTTGTCTGATTATCGTCTGTATGGCAGTCTATTTTAGCCCATTCATTATTAAAACTAATTAGTTCTATGTCTTTTCCTCTATATGAATTTTCACCAGCTATTAGTATAAGAGATTCAAGCAGATTAGTTTTTCCGCTGGCATTTTTACCAACTATAATATTAACTCCTTTAGAGAGTTCAAACGATTCATCGTTATATGATCTGAAGTTCTGTAATCTAATATCCGTTAACATTAAATATATTTTAGCTCTTTAGAGGCATAATAACATGTATATATTCTTTATCGCTTGGATCACTTATAAGAGAGGGTTCAAGTTTACCATTAAAACTAAAAATAATTTCGTTTCCGTTCATAACGTGCAAAGCATCAAGTAAATATCTAGAATTTAGAGTTATTGAACCTTCACCTTTAATTTTTCCTTTTGTACTTGCAATATTTTCCCCCAGTTGAGAGGCGATTGAATGTATATTAAGACTTTGATCCTCTTCGCTAACATCTATAGTTATACTGCCAGCGTTTTCTTTAGCAAAATAACTAGATACTTTAACAATATTGAGTAATTCAGATTTTGGCAATCTAGCGGTAGTTAAGAATTTTTTAGGGATCAAGCTAGAATAATTTGGATATTTTCCATCAATTAATCTAGCAACAAGTTCAACGTCACCAACTCTAAAAAGAACTTGCTGGTCGTTATTAATGATTTCAACATCACCATCATAATCTGATACTAGTCTTAGTAACTCTTGTGTTGCATTGAAAGGAACTAATATATTAACTTCATTTCGAACATTCTTGATAGTTGTTTCCGCTAATCTATAACTATCTGTAGCTACAATTAATAAATTACCTTGGTCGGTATGAAAATATACTCCAGTAAGCACTGGTCGGGTATCGTCATTAGATGCAGCAATAATTACTTGTTGTAGTTTCTTTTTTAGAAGTGAGGATTCTATTTTCCATTCTGAACCATCTTTTATGTTAGGTAGGACAGGGAATTCTTCCGAAGATATACCATTAATAGTTGATCTATAAGTACCAGTAGAGAAGTGGAGTTTATACTCATCAAGTTTTAATTCTATAATTCCACTTGGCAAGGAACTAACAAAGTCCTGAACCAGACGGGCAGGGATAGTAATTGAACCTTCTTCCGATACTTTTGAACCAATATAATAAGTAATGGCTATATCTAAATTAGTTGCAGATATACTCAATCTAGTTCCAACAGTTTTAATTAATACGTTCGCTAAGATTGGTAGGGTATTTCTAGTTGAAGCTACTCGAGCTACACTACTTAAAGCTTTGTTTAGATTTTCCTGAGTGACTTGTATCTTCATGTTATACCCCCATTGTTATTAATAATAAAAAATAAATTATCTAAAAAAGCTCTAGTTATTATTAGTCCTGTGGATAGTGTGTAAAAAGACTCAACTAACAGGTTATTTACATGTTTTTTCATAGTGGTATAAGCATTGTATAAAGTTGTTACAAAACTTGTACAAATGACTAGCTTATGAACACTAGTTATTAGAAAACTTACAAAGCTGTGTACTAAAGTTAATCGTTTCATAAAAACAAACACAATTTGTACCCAATTTTTACACATATAAACGCTCTTTTATTTTAGAAATTGCAAGTTTAATTGAGTTGTTTAGAATTGATTCTTTCTCAATTTTATCTATTGAATGTATAGCAGTTGTATGGTCTTTTCTACCAAGTTCTCTAGCTATCTTAGGAAAACTAAGATGTAATTCACTTCTTAATATATACATGGCAATCTGTCTAGGAACAACAATATCTTTGTCTCTTTTTGGACCAATTATGTCTTCAATTGTGATTTGAAAATATTTAGCTGTTTTTTCTATTACTTGTTTAGGACTAATATGTTTTGGTCTTGCTTTACCGCTTCCAAGTAATGAGGACGTGACTTCTAAACTCGGTTCTAATTCTCTCATTTCACAAAAAGCCAATAATTGATTTAATGCTCCCTCTAATTCTCTTATGTTTGTCTGTACATAATTAGCTAAATATTCAACTACTTGTGGTGAAAGCTCTAATCCATGACCACTAGCCTTTGTTTGAATAATTGCACATCTAGTCTCGAAATCAGGATTCTGCATATCTATACTCATCCCCCAAACGAAACGAGAACGAAGCCTTTCTTCTAAAGTTGGAATTTCACGAGGCGGTTTATCCGATGAAATAATTATCTGTTTATTGGCTTGGTGTAGAGCGTTAAATGTATGGAAAAATTCTTCCTGGATTTTTTCCTTACCAGCTAGGAATTGAACATCATCTACAATTAATACATCAGCACCTCTATAGAATCCAGCAAAATCTGTATTCTTTTTAAATCTAAGAGCATCAACAAATTCTTGAACAAATTGTTCTGTGGATGCATAAACCACTCTAGCATCAGGGTTTTTATTTAAGACAGAATTACCAACAGCTTGAATTAAATGAGTTTTTCCAATACCAACACCACCATACAAGAAGAGAGGATTATATTTTTTTCCAGGATTAGCAACTATTGCTTGGCATGCAGCATAAGCTAACTCATTACCAGCTCCGACTATGAAATTATCAAATGTATATTTTTCATTTAAACCCTGCCTGTATTTATGAGATAAACTACTACCACTATTTTTTTGCTTAGTTGGCTGGTTTTCATTAAGTATCATTATATCTTCACTACGAGTTTTGTTTTTATCTAAACTAACAATCTTATATTCAACTTTTATACTATCGATACCGTTTTTCTTTAATGTATCAACAATTAGATCATTAAACTTTCTTTCTAATTGCTGCTTAATAAAGACATTAGGTACTCCGACTACGACTATCCCATTTTTGTTTCTTATCATCTGAGTATTTTTAAACCAAGTTACGTAACTGGCACGCGAAATAGATAACTCGATTTCACCGAGCACTGACTGCCATAAAACTCCCTCTTGCATAATATTACCCATAACTTTTGTATCTCTACTATACATAATTTTCCACAGGCTTCCAAGTAATAAAAGAATTAAATAATATAAAAAAACTCCAACAGGGTAAAGTTGTACACATAAATAATCTCTCTCTAGAGATCTGTGGATAATATTTGTTTATAAGTGGAAAAAGTGCTAGAATTAGTAGGTAAAATATTGTTAAATTAACTTAAAAGAAAGCTACCTGCAACAAGTTTTATATACTTAGGGATCAAAGATTAAACTTGACCATATTAATATCACTTAGGTAGAGTATAGGATATGCCAAAAAGAACTTACCAACCAAAAAAACGATCTAGAGCCAAAGAACACGGTTTTTTTAAGAGAATGGCCACCAAAAGTGGAAAAGCGGTTTTAAAAAGACGACGAATTAAAGGCCGCAAACAACTTTCTCACTAAGATTAAAAAACAGAAGAAAGGACTTATTGTTTTATGATAGCAAGAGCTAACCGTTTTCACGGACACGGTAGCCTCCGCTATCTTTATTCGCGTGGTAAAACAGTGAGGGCTGAACAACTTGCACTTCGTTTTATTATTAATAACAACCGGGAAACTTGGCGACTTGCAATAATTGTTTCAAAAAAAGTTCATAAATCTGCAATTGTTAGAAATAGAATTAGAAGAAGACTTTACGAGATTATTAGACTCCACCAAGATAAAATCGACAAACCATATGATATGGCCTTAACAGTCTTTAGCCCAAGCTTGCAAGACATTGATTATCTCGAGCTTGAATCAATAACTGTTGATCTACTAAAAAAAGCCGACATAATTAGCTAATCTAATAATCAACAAATTATGTTAAAATATATAAAAAGGAATCGCTGATGTTTACAACTTTGATTGTTCAACCTATCTTTAATCTACTAGTCTTCATTTATGCCATTATACCTGGGCATAATTTTGGTCTAAGTATAATTATTTTTACAATAATCATCCGGCTCCTACTTGGTCCACTTGTAAAGAAACAACTTCATCAAGCAAAAGTAATGAGAACGGTTCAACCAGAAATTAAGAAAATCAAAAAAGCAGCACAAGGTGATCGCCAAAAAGAATCTCAGATGTTAATGGAATTATATAAAGAAAAAGGCATTAATCCCCTTGGTTCAATCGGCATCTTATTAATTCAACTACCAATATTCTTAGCCTTATATAGCGGAATAAGAAGAGTTATTAGTGACCCACATCAATTAATTTCTTTTGCCTACGTGCCTCTTCAGCATTTACCATGGATGGTTAAGTTATCACATGATATTAATCTTTTTGATAATACATTCTTAAAGGTAGTTAATTTATCTAAGAGCGCTCTTGGTGGTGGCCATGGAATATATTGGCCCGCCATGGTAATTGTTATAGCCAGTGCCGTAGTACAGTTTTATCAGAGCAAACAACTTATGCCGACAGATAAAAATGCTCGCAAACTAAGACATATACTTAAAGATGCTGGTACCGGTAAAGCTGCTGACTCATCTGAAGTTAACGCAGCTGTTGGGAAAAGCACTAGATACTTACTTCCTGTCATGATCTTCTTGTTCACTGTTAGTGTGGCTTCTGCTTTGTCACTTTATTGGTTGACTAGTGGTATCGTTGCTTTTTGGCAACAATCTAGAGTCCTAGGAAAAGACGAAGAAGAAATGGAAGCAATTGCCGATGAACCTGACAAAGAGACCATTATAGAAGGTGAAGTCATTTCAAAGAAAACAACTCAATCTAAAAATAAAAAAATCAAAACCACTAAAGCTAAAAAAAGGAGGAAGAAATAATTATGGATAAAAATTTAGACGCATCAATTAACTATGCAAAAAAATACCTAGAGGATTTATTAACTTTCTTTGGTTTAAATACAGTAGTTCAAGCGTCTTCTGATGATAATGAAGTCATTGAACTAAATGTAGCTTCTTCTCACCTTAATGGTTTCTTGATTGGTCAAAGAGGAGAAACCGTAAGAGCTCTTCAGTTCATGGTTAGTAATGCGCTTAGAAACAATGAATATGAACTAACAAGAGTTAATGTAGACATTGCCGATTATAAAAAACAACGCGCAGAAAGAATTAAAGAACAAGCAGAAGAATGGGTTAAGCAGGTGAAAGATTCCAAAGAACCACTTAATTTAAAGCCTATGAATCCTGCCGATAGAAGAGTAGTGCATCAGGTTGCCTCAGATAATGATCTTGCAAGCGAATCAGCCGGTGAGGGCAGAGATAGGCACATCGTTCTTAGCTTAAAAAAAGATTAATAAGGCTTTTCATAATTTCTAGACAAATAATACTTATAAGCATTATTTCCATGCAAACAATCCTGATATGAATTACATGTTGATGGATCGTTACGAGAGTAAAATAAAAATGCTGCAACTTTTTTCTCAAAATCAGGGCCTGAAGATATGTTTGCTTCTAATTCGTGCACAGGATAACCTAAATAATGATAGATAGGTATAGTAATTAGATTCTGATATTGATTATTTTCATATAAGGCTAATGCCTGAGTAGCATAATATGAGGTAGCTACATGATCTGGATGATCCATAAAAACACTACCTACATATCCAGACTGAGTTCTAATCAGTGACGGCCGATAGACTGACATTAACTCAACTAAAGCATTAATTAATTGGGCTTTTGAGTAAGAAGATTGATTATCTACAGAATTTATAAACTGAATATCGCCCCTTTTAAGTTTTGTCAAAGTTTCATAATTACTAGATTTAAAGCCACTATTGTTTGTGTTGCCGTCTGGTAAGAGCATATAAACTAAAGAAATTTTTGGATTATTTTTCTGAGTAGCTATTTGTAAGTATTGGCCAGAATCAAGCTGAACATTAATCTTATTCCAGGGCTCACCTGAAGTGCTTGTCATATAGCCATAGGCTGCTTCTGAACCAGATTGACGACCTAGCCAATAGAACTGACTATTGCCAGCATCGCCAGCCGTTAAATAGACGCTAACGATACAACGACCAGCAGCGATATCTTTTTGAATATCTGGATTCATAAACAATAAATCATCGTCCTCATGGGCCATTATAGCCATAACTGTTGGTCCAGAACAAAAAGCACCACTTATTTGATTTATGCTTATTGGTAAAATCGAGCCATTATTAACCGAAGTATTTTTTTGAACTGGCTTAGTGGTGCCTTTGTCGTAGAATAGTAATAATTCATTCGGATTAGAAATTGTCCCAGAAATTAATAAGCTAGAATTTGGTTTACCAAAAAATGAATATACCTGGCTGATGGAGCAACTAGGATAATTAGTCAAACTACCATTAAGAGTTAATATATATGCAAAACTCTTATGAGCATAGTTATCTTGCCATGCTGTACTTGTAGGACTTGGGTTGAAGTTGGAACAGCCACCAAGTGGTATAACTGACTGTTTATGACCAGACTTGGCTTGAAGTGGAAAAACCCTCCAATAATTACCGATTATATTTGATACGGGATGGTTTTTAACAGCACCCAATATTAATAAATTTTGTTTATTTACATTATTGAATGCCGATACGTTCACCCGATAGTTATTATTAGCGAAACTTAAACCAGAAATAATACCTATAATTGATAACAACATTACTGCAAAAATTAAATTAGGCTTCAATTTTTTGCCTCTGAGATAGGTTGCAATTGATATAAAAACTGCAAACAAAACAATAGTTAGATATCTGGCATCGGCAGGATAATAATGATTAGTAACAACAAATAAACCAAACATTATCAATGAGGAAAATATTAGCATTAATGACAATAAATAATAATTATCTATCTTAAAATCATTATTTTTTGCCGATTGCTTTGGTTGTAAACTTAACAATACAATTTTATAGATTACTAATAAGCCAAACACTAGAACGGAAATATTAACCACGTAACCAATAAAAATATAGCTAAATAAGTTATTGAAGAAAATACGACCTACTGATTTTACTGTAAATGCATCTGTTGCAGGATTAGCCCCAAGATTTGTAAAAATAGACATAACTCCGTAGATTAGCCCCAAACCGATATTCTTAGCGCCTCCGCTAGCGGCATAATATGATGTAGAAGTCGAACTAACTATACTGGTTATTTGCAATCGATTAATTACAACCAGTAATAAATTGCCTATAATTCCAGCAAGTATTGAAGCCCCAAACCAGTGCGCAAAAATCTTAACGAATCGCCATTTTTTCAAAAATGAGTAAACTATAAGACCCAGAACTGACCCACCTATACTAATCGAAAAGAATAGCTTATCTGATGCAACTAGAGAAGACAACAATATTACAGATAACCAATATTGCCATTTTCTAATCCCCTTATTGCTAATAATTAACACTAAACTAAATATAAAAATTACATACTCAATATTTCTAGTAGCAATCATTGCCATATTAACTGGGAGAAACGATCCTGGTAAGGGCTCAATTGGTACTAATAATAAAACCGAAGCAAGAACCAAACAAAGACTACCAAAAAATATTGGGCGTTTTTCTATTCTATAAAGAATTAAAACTAAAAGCCCAACGGTTAGTAAACATAATGCCACAGAGGAATAAATAAAAGCATTTGATGAGTAATGAAAATACTTCACAATATAAAACACAGGCCATTTAATGAAGAAACTATGAACACCAGGTATAAGGGCATCTTTGAATACTTGTGCATTCTCAAATAAATTTGGTCCAACTAACTGATCACTAATATTGAGATTAAATTTCGCACCTAAAAAAGCCCAATAAAAAACAGTTAAAAACAGAGCCAATAAAGAAAAGATTAAATAAGCTATTTTAAATCTTGTTTTATCAAACAAAACTAAGATTTTTTTTTCAATATATTTCATGATAATTATTTACAAATACTATATCAAATATAAACACTATTCAGAAACTAATCTCTACCTAGAATGTCTTCATAAACAGCTAGAGTTTCTTCTGCCATTTTCTGCCAAGAATATTTTTTAGCTTGAGCAAAGCCCTTTTTAATTAATTTTTTTCTTAGTTCAGAACTTTTTATTACTTTATTAATGACCTTTGCCATATCTTCTTCATCTAGTGGATTAAAGTACTCAGCCGCATTACCATATATTTCAGGCAAACAGGTATAACTACTGCTAATAACTGGCGCACCATGAACCATTGCCTCTAATCCAGGTAAGCCAAAACCCTCACTAAGGCTAGGAAATATGTAGGCAATGGTATTTTCATACAGCCATCTTAATTGACCTTCACTAACATAACCCGGAAAAATAACCCCATCTAAGCCTCTAGCTAATACCTTCTTTTCAATTTGCCTATATAAAAAACTTTTCTTACCAGCTAAAACTAACTTCAAGGATTTATTATCTTTTTTTAGAATCGAATAAGATTCAATTAATCGATCTAGGTTCTTATGGGGCAAGGGCCGACCTGTATACATAATAAAAGATTCATTTTCTAAATCAATGATTGGTTCAGTAGGACTAGTAATTTTTTCTGCTGCCTCATAAGTAGTGATGATTTTGCGAATATTAATTCTTGTGAATTTAGCAACATCTTCTCTAACATATTCACTAGGAGTTATGATTCTTAGGGATTTATGAGCCACTATCCTGTTGACCCAAATATATATAAATCTTTTAATGCTGAAAACTATCCAATTTTTTGCAGGATTTCTAAAACGTAACGTTGTTAAGTCATGCATTGTGGTTACAACCTTGCCCCTATAAAGAATGGGCTGCTGAACCATTCCAAAATGTACAAGATCAGGTTTAATTTCATTAATTTGTCTAAGCAAACTTATTTGCTCTCTAAATGTGAACTCTTTATATGGACAAGTTACTGCTTTAAATCTTTCATTAGTTGGAATCCAACCATCAATATCCTTAGGTTTTAAAAGAATAACGTATTCATTCTTTTTATCCACTTGCTGAAGATAATGAAGTAAGCGCTCTACGTATCTACCGGTAGTAGTTCTTAGCTCTCTAGCATCTATTAATATTTTAGACATGTTATTTATTCCTAAACATTAGTTTACGATAAAAAATCCTTAATCTCTTTAAATTAAATGCATCAGGTGGTAAATCGTGAGTCATGATGCTCCAAATATATTCTGGAGAAACCTTAGCCCCTGATTGTATTCGATGTCTTTCGGCTAGTTTTTTTGGCAATAATACCAATGAAACAAAACACCCTTTTAATACTGAAACTATTTGTCCTCTAAGGAGTGCACTTAAAATGAATGAAAGATAAGCTGTATAAAATCTTATCCCGATAGTAAAAATATATTTTTTGGGAACATTCTTCCAAAACAACCAAGGTAAGTTTTTAATAGTCTGATATGTGGTAAATCCAGGAATCTTAGAGCTTGTAGCACCTGTCTTATGATAAACAATTGCACTAGGTTCATATGCTATTTTCCAACCATTCAACTGAGTTCTAAAACTAATATCTACATCTTCATAATATGCAAAAAAATCTTCATCAAATAAACTGACTGAATCGAATAATGAAGATCTATACAAAGTAGCTCCACCCGAGGCTCCAAAAACAACCTTTAATTTATCATATTTATCTATATTTTTTTCGTGTCTACCTCTTGGAAAAGGCAGGCACCAATTACTCAAAAACTCACCAGTACTATCAATCATATCCCCATTAGAGGAAAGGATTTTAGAGGTTATTATGCCAATCTCCGAATCATCCTTAATTCCAGACACTAAGCTATTAATCCAATTATTTTCTGCAACCGCATCATTATTCAATAGAGCAATAAATTTAGCGTTGTTATCTAAAGCATAATTTATGCCCTTATTTACTCCACCAGAAAAGCCAAAATTCTTTTTTAGGTAGATAGTCTTAATTTTATTACCATAGCTTTCTAGTATGATCCTTGAATTATCTAATGAACCATTATCTATCACTAGAATATTGATTGCCAATGTTTGACCCAATAAAGAATCTATGCATGAACCTATATTTTCTTGACCATTCCAGTTCGGCACCACAACCCATGTATTAGTAGTCGATTTATTATTCATCTTCATCTATAATACAATAGATTAATGAATCACATATTTTCAAAACAAAACCGATCATTACTTGGTGAACTTGTAGCTACAGATTTTAAGCTACGTTACCAAGGTTCGATTTTAGGTTACGCTTGGACATTATTACGACCCCTTCTGTTATTTACGATTCTTTATATAGTTTTTATTAAATTTTTGCACGTAAACTACGGTATTCCTCACAGTGCAGTTTATTTGCTGGTTGGAATAATTACTTGGAACTTTTTCTTGGAAATTACCTCTGGATCGGTAAGTGCCATTGTTGCTAGAGGCGACCTTATTAGAAAAATTAAAATTCCCAGATCTATGATTATTATATCCACTAGCTTATCAGGTGTAATTAATATCTTAATTAACGTAATCGTAATCGCAATATTTATGATATTGAATCATCTTAGTCCAATGATAAGTATTTTGTGGATACCACTATTACTTTTTGAACTATACATTTTTGCTTTAGGTTTAGCTTTCTTTTTGTCGGCTGCTTTCGTAAAATACAGAGATATTAGCTATATTTGGGAAGTAATATGCCAGGTTCTTTTTTATCTGACACCAATACTATATCCAATATCTAAAATACACTGGCCCATTGTAAAAACCATTCTGTTTATGAGTCCTTTAACCCAAACCGTTCAAGCAGTAAGATATGCCCTAGTTAGCCATGACACATACACTATTTCAAATTCAACAAACAATATTTTCCTAATACTCGCACCTTTTGCAATAGTTATACTGACTTTTATAGTAGGAATAACCTATTTTCGCATTAAATCTAAAACATTCGCGGAGGATGTGTAGTCATGGATGAAATAGCAATAAGAGTTTCGGGTGTTGGTAAAACATTTAAACTACCTCACGAAAAAAGTGGCTCAATAAAGAACCTAGCAATTAATTTTTATAAGAGAAATAAGTCCTTTGATTTGCAAAAAGCCCTCAATAACATTTCTTTTGATGTAAAAAAAGGAGAATTCATAGGCATAGTTGGACGAAACGGTAGTGGTAAAAGCACACTTTTAAAATTGCTAGCTGGTATTTACGAACCAACACAAGGAACTATTGAGGTCAACGGAAAATTAACGCCATTCATAGAACTTGGAGTTGGATTTAGCCCTGACTTAACCGGAAGAGAAAATGTTTATCTAAATGGAGCATTGCTTGGATTCAACAGAAAAGAGATGCACTCAATGTATAAAGACATAGTAGATTTTGCTGAACTTCACAAATTTATGGATCAAAAATTAAAAAATTATTCATCAGGAATGCAGGTTAGACTAGCTTTTTCAATCGCAACAAGAGTTAAATCAGACATTCTCGTACTAGATGAGGTATTAGCCGTTGGGGATGCATCATTCCAAAGAAAATGCTTCAACTATTTTATGCACCTAAAAAGGACAAATCAAACAGTAGTTCTGGTAACTCATGATATGGAAGCTATTCGACAATACTGTGACAGAGCAATCATGATAGAGGAAGGCAATATTGTTTACCAAGGACATCCTGAAGAAATATCTCAAGAATACCAGAAGCTTTTTGCGCTAGAAGTAGATAAAGACAAAACAGAATATAAAGATGATAAAAAAGATCGATGGGGAACTGAGAAAATAAAAACAACTCATTCTCATGTGGTAGTTGGAGACGAGCAAATTATAATATCAGCTGAATTTAAAGCAAACGAAAATGTTGATGCACCGGTCATTGGATTTATAGTATTAGGTCCAGATGGAAAAAACATACTAGAGGGAAATACCCATCGATTAAAATTTGATACGAAACCTATGAAAAAAGACCAAGTATTAAAAATAGAATGGACTTTTCAAAACGTGTTAAAAAATGGTAAATATGATCTAACGCTGGCTGTTTGTGATCAGTCATTGGTTGAATACTATGATTGGTTCAACAAAGCAACAACCTTTAATGTAAACAAGGAAGGTAGTACAGGGGGGCTTATTGATCCTCAAATAAAAATACCTAAATTTGCAGTTACATAAACTCAACAAATACCCTATAATTACATACAATGTCTTTCTATACAAACAATGTTTTTACAAACGAAGAAAATAATGCCTGGACTAAAATTTATAATCTAATCGAGCCCAATAGCCGAATTCTAGATATCGGTTGTAGTAGTGGAAAATTGGGAAAATCTCTAAGAACTAAAAAAAATACATACGTTGTTGGAGTTGATATTGACCAAAAAGATATTCAAATCGCTAAGAATAATCTAGACCAAGCTTTTGTTAAAAATATAGAAAAAGATAATCTAGAAGACCTTGGTCTTTTTGACTACATTGTGATGGCGGATATAATCGAACATTTATTATATCCAGCAGAAGCTCTTGTCAGAATTTAAAAACTCCTAAAACCAACCGGACAAATAATATTCTCTATACCAAACATGGCAAATGGCCTCGTTAGAATTGAACTACTCAAAGGTAGATTTGAGTACACAGATTGGGGTTTGTTAGATAAAACCCATCTTCATTATTACGATAAGATAGAAATATATCAACTCTTTGAAAGGTCAGGTTACAAAATAGAAAAAACTGATTGCACAACGCGTGATATTCCAAAAAATATTCTAAAAAAAGAGCTAAATAATATTGGACTAGAATACACTGAAAAATTTGATAAATATATCTATAGCCCCGAATCAGTTATCTTTCAATATATCGGAGCCGCCATTCCAAGTAAAAAATTCGTTAAAAATATCAAACCAATGTCTAATACCCCTATCGACTCAATCAATAGAGAAATAACTGATATTGAGAAAAAATTTAATGAACATCTTTTAAAAATAGACAAAGAACTAGATCGAGAAAGAAAACTTCATTTAAAAAAAGAGAATGAGTTGAATAAAATTCTTAATTCTAGATCTTGGAAACTTTTAAATAAGACCAAAAAGATTATTAATAGAAAATAAATACTAAATTCTATCTATAATCTTATTCAAATTTAAGACAAAATTTTCTCTACTAAAATCAACTGCTCTTAATATAGATTTTTTTTGTAATCGAGATGTTAACGAGGGGCTATTAATTAGTTTTAAGGTCTGTTTTTTGAGCTCATCGATATCTAACCAAAGCAAACCATCAATTTCATTTGTAACTATTTCTTTTTGACCCGCACTACCGTAGACGACAGGGACTACGCCGGCAGACATTGCTTCAACTGTTGTTATACCAAAGTGTTCTTGATTTTCAGGAAATTCTTCAGAATCATACCCAAAACCAGTTGCGTGCCAAAAGATAGAGGCTTTTTTGTAAAGTTCTTTGATGTCATCAAAAGGCTTATTGGGATGTAGATGAATATTAGACTTACCGATCGATAATTTCTGTAATTTCTTAAAATAATTTTTAGAATCCTTATCCTCACCGAGACTTCCACAGAGATGCAATTCCCAGTCGTCATGACCTAATTCTATAAATGACTTAATTAATAGGTCATGTCTTTTATGATGAGAAGAACCATTATCTGCAAAAAATCTACCAACTCCCATGATAATTTTTTCTTTTTTTAATGGTGGTCCCATATAATCACACACAGGATAAAGAATCGATGATTTAATGTCCCAGTAGTTTTTTATCCAAGAAGAGGTATATTTTGAATTAGCAGTTACTACACTGTAAGATTTAAGAGCTTTTTCTCTACTACCCAACAAAATAGATTCAATGATTTTAGTAATAAAATTATAAATTTTTCTAGCTACTGACGCTTTACTATCCTCAAGTTTAATCTTTTGAGGAAACATGCACATATAGATACTTTTTTTTGCTGGACTAGGTAAGTTGCTTTGATAAAGATTATTAATAAACAAATCTGCTTTTATTCTTTTCAACATTTTTAAACTACTATAGTCATAGACCAGAGATTTCCAGCGCCCAAAAACTCTAAATCTATGATATGTAATGAATTTAACAAATAAGTTATGATCTGGTATCAATTCAAAATCAACATTTGTTAAATCAACATCAAAATATTTATTAACTTTTTCTTTACTGATTTCATTGTCAACCAATATTACTACTTCATGTTTCTGGCTAAGATGCTCAGCCATAACAGAAACAACTTTTTCGCCGCCACCAAGAGTCTCAAAGTACGGGTCAAGAATTACTACTTTCATTTATCCAGACTCCTATCCTTAATCAATGATAATCTTTTGGCTATTACAATGGGTAGGTGTTTCAAAAAAGACAAATGAATCCCAAGCCCCAGCTTAAGCATATGTAGTTGGTGTCTTTTATGCCTGTTCCTTATTAAATTAACACAAGGCATAATAGTAAACTCTTTTATAAAGTTAAGGTACACCTTAGTTGCGAGCAAAACTTTTGCATGCTTCCACATTATGAGTAATCTATTTCTTGTTACAAAAAATGTCCAAAAATCAGAATGCTCAACGCTGGACCCACTGTGCTCGTGAAGAACTATTGAAGTAGGACAATAATAAAACTTCCATCCTGCATTTTGCCCTCTCCATGAAAGATCCGTATCTTCGAAATACATAAAAAAAGATTCATCAAATATACCTATATCTTTTAGCATCTCTTTGCTAAGCAAAAGACTAGCGCCACAAAGAGCGGTAATCTCACGCTGCTTACTGAATTCTGGGCCGTCTGGTTTGTTGGCGCCTATTTCCTCAACAGGCCATTGTCTGTCTGGGAATAGCGTTGAACCGGCATTATTTATAATGTTTTCCTTTCCAGCTTTATCAAATAATAGTTTTGATACAACTGCTCCAGTATTCTTTTTGCTCTGAGCGCACTTTACAAGCTCCTCAAGCCAGTCTATTTTTGGTTTTGTATCAGTGTTTATTAGTAAATAGTAATCGCCCTGAGAGTTAACTATACCTAAATTACATCCACCTGCAAATCCATCATTTTTTGAATTTTCTATAAGCTTTATTTTTGGAAAATTAGATTTCACAAAATTTATAGAATCATCTTTTGTTGAATTATTATCTACTACAACAATTTCGTATTTGTTTTTAGGATAAGTTTGTTTTTCTAGAATGGGAAGAAGATTTCTTAAAAATTTCTCTCCATTCCAGTTAATAACTATAATTGATACAAAAGGTAATAATTGACCATTATTTTTATTCACTTAAAGCTTCTTTCACTGCAAGTCTTCCGGCCTCTTCTGAAAAATATTTTTCGTAAATTTTAAGTCCACCTTCTCGTATATTGTTCCATAGCTTTTCGTTATTGTAAACTTCAACAACCTTTGCAGCAAAATCTTCCGGAGAATTAGCCTCTAAACAACTAACACCATCTTTTAAATACATTCCCTCTATTCCTATACTAGTACTCACTACTGGTAGCCCATAAGATATTGACTCTGCAATTTTTCCCTTGACACCAGCTCCATAAAGCAAAGGGCAAACAAAAAGCCTGGCTTTGTCATAGTAGGGGTTTGTTTCTTCAACGAACCCCTTGATTAGCACATTTGGACTTTCTAATCTTTCTATATACTTTTGGTTATTGCCAATTAAAGTTAATTTAATATCTGGAATTTGTTTTTTTATTATTGGCATTATATCTTTAACAAACCATTCAACAGCTGATCGATTAGGATCTCTACTATAATCTCCCATAAACAAAAGGCCTTCCCTTTGACTATATTCTTTTTTTTGTAAATTATTTGGCCTTGGGTTGATGACGCTTAATATCGATACATCCGCTTTTATTTTGGATGATTTTAAAAGTTTTTTCTCTTCATAGCTAACAACTAGAGTCTCGTCTGTTTCCGATATTAGATAAGTTTCAAGTTTTTTCCAGTCATTTGATTCTTTAAGTAGTGAATTATTATTTTCTTCTTCGGCCTGTCGTCTTATTCTTAGATAATGAAGGTCAACAGTATCATAAATCAATTTTGCGTTTTGTTGATATAATTTGCAATATATTAGGTGCTTAATTGCAACATTGGGCCTTGATAATATTATATCGTTATAATAATTAATTCTGTTTGTATAAAAATTATCAAAACTACTACTCCCACCATAAACAACTTCAACGCCCATTTTTTGTAGTTCACTAGTATGTGGCTGAGATGCTGTAAGGTTATCAGGAAACAAAGTAACATCATAATGTAGATCCAGCGCAGACTTTATTATTTGGTACATTCTTAAACTCCCGGCATCATGATCTCTCTCCGGAACAATGGAATCAACTATTAAAAGTTTTTTCTTTTTGCCATATTTAGATGCTAATAAGTCACTACTTCCTTCTCTGTGATAATCTCGCTTTATCTCTTTATCCCATTTTTTCATGAACCTATTCTTATCTTCTTTAAAAACACCTGAAATATGACTATTCTTTTTTACCACCAGTGCATGAGGATCAAAAACCATTCTTTTACCAAGAAAGTATCTTATATTGAGCTCTAGATCCAATATTGAGTAATCAACTGAATTATGCTTCAAATCTAAATTTTTCAATTTCAAGAAATCTTCTTTTCTTAAGATCAAGCAAGATGAACTAATACAATCAACATCTCTACGGTAGTTATATTTATAGTCGTTGATGTCTTTTAGGCTACCAAATTTTTTATAACTTCCATCTGAAAACAAAATAGATCCCGCCTCATCCAATAAACCATCTTCTCTTATTGCCTTGCCAGAGACGACACCAATCCCATTATCATCAATAAGTATGTCTGTCATGACATCCAAGCAACCATTCAACAATCTCATGTCTGAATTTATCAAAACTATATACTCACCTTTAGCACTATTCACAGCACTCTTTAAATGAGCATTATTGAATCCTTCTGAATCTATTTTTATGTATGTGATTCCAAAATTAGCATAATTTTTTATAGGATTTTTACCCATATATAATATTTCATAACCAAATTTACAGGGCTTATCCAAAATCGAACTAAGACATTCATTGGTATTTTCTATTAAATTTAAATCATCATTAATGATGATACTAATCTTAATTACTTTTTTCTTATTTTTTAATATGTTTTTTTTATAAGAAGCTGTGGTTTTGTACTGCCTGATCCTAGATCTTAGTCTGTATTTTTTGTAGACACTATCTGCAGATTCATCGATAGGTAATGTTTTAATAAATTCAGGCTTAATAGCAGCATTGAGTTCCATTTGCTTAGAGAGCCTACTGGAAGTAGTCAACATCTCCACAAATTTTTCGGATTTTATTTTCTCTATCATTATGATGATTATATCAGATTTAGAATAGATATATAGATACATATACATCTATATATCTATATATATCTATATATCGAGACATCAATATAAGCATAACTATTTTCTCTAATAATGATAGAAAAAAAGCTAGTATATAGATCATGCATATAAAATGGATTTGAATAGCTCAGAGTTATAACACCACTACCATTATTTATGTTTTTAATACTAAAACCTAGCCAACATGCCTTTGGCTGTTCCAAATATTGGTAT
>CAITDW010000080.1 GCA_903891235.1 uncultured Candidatus Saccharibacteria bacterium | reverse complement strand
AATGTTAATCAATTTGGTCAAATTGTTCGAGACCCATCTTATCTTTATCATTATTTGCTCAGCTTCCCATATCGAATTGTCGGCCTATTCACTAGTAACAATGTATACCAGGAAAGTATCTTTAGATTTTTAAATATTGGCTTGGTTACTCTTAGTCTTATTTTCTTCAAGAAATTATTTAACTATCTCAAGGTTTCGAACGCGCTTTCTAATTCTCTACTATTTATATACATCCTATTACCAATTAGTGCTTTTTTGGGAGCGCAGTCTAACTATGACAATCTACTGCTTGTTTTGACGCCCTTAACTATTCTTTATTCAGCTCGAGCACTAAATGATCTAGCCAACAAAAAAGAATTACCAATTAAAGATCTAGTACTGTGGTTCAGTCTTGCTTGTCTTGCCTGTCTAACTCAATATATCTTTCTGGTTATTTTTGTTGGACAATTCATTTTTATATCTTACCGGTTGTTTAAAAACTATCGTCAGCCGAACTCAATAAAGATAAAAGACTGGTCTAAAAGTATAAGTCGGCTGAGCATGCTGAATAAACTATTCCTAGGTACATTTCTATCTCTCTGTATAGGTTTATTCGTGGCAATGTATGGCTATAATACGTTCAAGTACCATACGCCCATTCCAAGCTGTGATCAGGTTATTGATATGGAAGATTGCAATGCCTACAGTCCATATTGGCGCAACCAAGTTTATCTACAAGTTAAGGACAGGTATCCATTAAAAAACATAGTTCTATATGGTCAAAATTGGAGTCATACAATGACATACAGTTACTTCTTTTCATTGGCCAAGGTAGGCGATAAATATTACGGACTTCCTCCCTTGCCTGTGCCTGAATGGACAGCCGTCATTGTGTCTTCTCTAGGAGTAGTTTTGCTTTTGAAATATTACCGGACAGTCTTTTCTAAGAAACTAATCAATAGATATCTTCTTTTTGTTACGGTTTTCTACACAGTAACACTCTTCCTATATAACTATTACGAATATACCGTTTATCATCAAGAGGTAGCAGTTCAGGGCCGGTATTTAATGCCCTTACTTCTGATTGTTATTTATCTTTTATCGCTTGGATATAAACAGTACTTTAACCTGCATAAAAATTACTACAAAGGTATTATTGTATGCCTAGTATTCATGTGTTTAATATATGGCGGTGGAGCTTCAGCCTTTATTATTAGACATCACGACACATGGCTTTGGAATAACTCAACGGTTAATACACTAACCAATGATGTTCAAAATGTCTTAAAGTCTATTGTTCTAGGTTCTTATTTCTAGAAAACCTAATTCTTTTCAAATGTTCCAGACTTGCTTCATTAAGTATTCTATTAATCCTAATAAGGTCAGCTATTACTCCTAGGACAACCGCCATGACTGAACTGAGCAGTAATGCTACGCCAAGCAGTAAAGACTGGACGTGTTGGCCGTGCCGACCTTCTAAAAAGAATACATAATATCTAACGAATGGGATCAAACAAAGTAAGAATAAAAATATAGCTAGCCCAATAAATATCATATAAGGCCTGTACATTATGTATGAACGAATAATTGCAAAAGATGATTTAGCTATATGTTCTGGGGTAGATTTAAATAGCCTAGATTCTCTTGTCTTGGGATTAGTTTCTACTGGGACGCTGACTATAGCTAGTTTTTTGTTACCGGCTTGAATAATTGTTTCCATGGTATAGCTAAACCTTGCTGTTACGTTAAGTTGGATAAGAGATTCTCTTGAGTAGGCTCTGAAGCCACTAGCTGCATCTGGTACGTTGGTTGTTGCAGCAATGTTAACGACTCGACTTCCAACTTTTTGCAGTATTTTCTTAGCTTTGGAAAAATGAGCAATCTTATCTACTTGCCTATCTGCAATTACTATATCTGCAACTCCGTCGATAATTGGCTTTATGAGTTCACCTATTTGAGCCTGAGGATATTGGTTATCTCCATCGGTATTTACAAGAATATCGGCACCAATCTCTAGAGCTCTATTAACGCCATCTTGAAAGGAAACACCTAGTCCCCTATTTGAGGTATGGCGAACAATTTCTTTAACACCATGCTTCTTGGCAACTTCAACAGTTTTATCTGAAGACCCATCATCAATGACTAAAATTATTATCTCATCGACTCCATCAATCTTCCCCGGAATCGATTCTAATACCAAAGGTAGAGTTTTTTCTTCGTTTAAACATGGTACTTGAATAACTAATCTCATAATAACTAAGTATTATACAGTATTTTCTGAGGCAAGCCTCAAGAGTTACGTCTTTCGATTTCATGAATTTTGTCATGATCAAGTCCATAGTAGTGAGCTACTTCATGCCAAACGGTGTTTTTTATTCTAGATTTAAGTTGATCCATACTGTTAACACTCTTTTCGATTGGGATCTTAAATAGAGTTATTGTATCGGGTAAAAGCTTCATCGCACCATTTCTTTGAGATAATGGCACACCTTCATAGAGTCCTAGTAGCATTTGATTTGGTTGAAGGTTAGATTTAATTCTTTGTTGATCAGTTGGCCAATCTAATATAAAGAAACCTACATTCTTGAGATTGTCTTTATGTATTGTTGGCAGTCCATCAACAGAATCATGGACAAGTTTTTCAAAATCACGGTCATTTAGACTAAACATACACTTAGCTTAGCACTGAGATTTTTTATTCGCTAATACTTCGTTTTGATTCACTAACTGCAATCGTTATTCCAGCTACACTTAAAGCCAGTGCCGATAGTTCGAGTTCCTTGACAATAATATAATTATTGTCGTTGATACTAGCCTGGTATGATTCTAGTTCTGCGAGAGTTTGAGGACTCATACTATGCCCAGCGCTGTGAGTGATGTCGTTTATGTGTGTTCTGGTATTAGCTTCATTTTCGTAAGTTGTGCCTGCTAGCATACCAAGAACAGCAGATACTGCCAAAGAACCAACTAATAGGTGCTTAGAAAAATTAGTGTATCTGTCCCAGCCCATATACTTATTTATAGCTAGATTATATTCTTGCATGAAACTCATTAAATATATTCTAACATAAACTAAGTATAAAAGCAATATGCTCTGTTGTAAGTCATAAGTCCTCGTTTAAGCAGATAAATTGTATTTAATGGAAAATAGTTATATATTAAAAACTAAGTTATATAAATAAAAAAAAGGCAAAAAATGAAATTTAATAAAAATACTTTATCTTCAAGGAAAAAACTACTTAAGAACAATCATGGCTTTTCTCACATTGAAACATTTATCTTCTTGATAGTTGTTGTCTTAATTGGCGTAGTTGGATTTTGTGTATATAAGAATGGCTTGGCTTCTAAATCTGGAGCAGTGGCAAGTACAACTATCTCAAACCCTAATGATCTACTCCTAACTATAAATCAAAATTCAACTTCATCAACTCCCGGTAACTATATTACTTACCATACAACCGATGACCCCAACGTTTCCTGGTCTCCCCTCAAGTTTGTTGTACCGGCAAATTATGAATTTGGAAAAAACAGAACAAGTATATATCAGTTCAAGCAAAACCAATGCTTTAGCCCTTCTACAGCTACTCCAATTACTAGTACTGTGCTTAAATCAGGCGCTACAAAAGACATATACACTATAAATAAAGTTGTTCCGGCAGGTCAAACCTGGTACTTATGTCTTAATGATGTTAAATACTCTCAAATAAATAATCTATTAGCAATTGCCTACTCTAACAAAAACATAGCCGCTCCCGAAGCTCACATAGTAGTTATGAATTCAGTAGGCAAAAAACAAGTATCTATCCTTGACACAACCTCGTTGTATGATATTAGTTCAATGACTTGGTCGCCGGATGGAACAAAGTTAGCCTTTAAAGCAAATAATGGTGCAGGCTATTCCATATATGTCATCAATAAAGATGGCGATGGACTAATGAAGTTACCAACTGCAATACCAAACACTTTCATTTCTAGTTCTGCTACAGACATTATGGAATTAGTAAATCCTAAAGTTCCTAATTTATTAAATCATAACAATTTATCAATAAATAAAGACCCAACTGGAGCCCAACTGGCTTTAAGTGACACTGATCCTTGGTCACCAGACAGTAAGTATCTCGTATATAGAGATTTAAATAAAACTCAATATACCGCTAGTGATCAATCTCTTTCCAGAGTGACTACTTTAACTGATAATGTAATCAATACTGATCCAAGCGTAATAAATACAGATAAAAGTTATGCTTACCCGGTCTATCATGATCTTAGTAGCGTATGTGTTAAAAATGTAAACGGATTATATAGTCCTGGTCCAGGTTCATATGGATATATAGAAACAGCTAGCAACAATAGCCCTGGACCAATTTGGGTAGGAGACTATCCTGCAGCTATAAATTTTTTGGGTACATATGCTACGTATTCTACATTTTTACGTTATAGTGTGGGCAATAATTTTGAAGAGCAAGGCTTCCCTCAATCAGATATCTATTCAAATAAAACTATCTGGCCTGGTTATGATCTTGCACAACAAAAATTTTGTTCTAGTATTTACACATTTAATACCATAATTGGGCAAGGGGCTACTAATATGAAACTATACCCTGATCATAAATCTGCTATAGTTCAGTTTGCTTTACCAAATAATACATATTCTAATTATGTCTATGATTTGCCCCATGCTCATTTATTCTCTCTTTGGGGAATGAATCTATGGTCAGACATGAATGGCTTTTCGGTAAGTGGTAGTAATCCTAATGATCCTGGAAGCTTCTAGTGGTGGGATAAACCTTGTGTATGCATAGTCTGCTCAATCTTAACTTAACATAATAAATAAGGATATAAATAAATGAATATAAATAAAACTAAACTTAAACATAATGAATCGGGCTTTAGTCACATAGAAATCATTATAGTCTTGATTGTCGTAGCTATTATTGGAATAATCGGCTTCACTATCTATCAGAAAAATAATAAAAAGACCTTGGGTAGTACTTCAACTAAAAGTTTTGCTGCAACTGCAGCTAATCCAGTTGATAATCAAATCTTATCTTTCACGATTAATACAGGGAAATATAGCGGAACTGTATTAACTGCTACTGCCTGTAAGATACCTACCGTTACTATTGGGACACTTTGGAAGATACTAACTACATTTAGTTCAAGCAAGCCAATTTCACCAGTGACAGATATTTATGCTGGAGTTACTGATCTTGCAGGTGATCCAACTACAAACCCATCTGTTGTTTATTCCTCAAACTCTTTAACTGACTGGTCACTTGGTGTTGCTCAGGGAAATAGTTTCTGGGTGCATCCTAATGAACCAAATTATTTACAATGGTATTTTGGTCAGCAAGGAGTCACAGGAAATAACGTATCAAAGTATTTGCAAGCAAAATCACTCAAGAACTGTTGATCTAACCACTTTTTAGCAGTAACTCGAAGTATTGTGTGCTGCCAAATGGAATCTTCTGTTTGACTACGTTCTTTGACTTGTAGCTTGTGGCTGAGGTTATCGTAAACTCACCGTATTGGTTATTTACTTGATCAACTGCTTGGGTTAGCCAGACATCTTTATTTATATCTTCAAGTAAACTTATCTGACTCATGTTTGATGGGGTTAATGCATAACAACTTACTCCTATTTCTCTTTCAAAGTCATGTCTTGGGCGTTTGTTGAATAGCAGTGTTGCTCTACGGTATACTTCGGCATTAGTGAAGAATGTAGATTTAAACATTTTTCGCTCATACCAACTATCACCATTAGCATATCTAACATGTACTAGTATGCCTCTAGCGCACAGACCACGGTATCTAAGCTTCATGCCAGTCGTCTCGCACAAATACGATAGTCTGGTTCTGACCTCTTCATCGCTTGGCCGTCTAATGTCTAGTACGTACTGACGTCCAACCATTCTGGTGATACCAGATGAGTGCTGGTCAACCTCATATCCTCTTAGTCTTTTATACCAGTCTTCACCACAAACACTTTTAAATACTTGGCGTCTTAATACTTCGCTTGGTGCATTAAGAAATTCTATTGGCGTCATAATACCAACCGAGTTTAGTCTTGCTTCGTTGCGCTCAGCTATTCCGTGAATATCTGTTAACTTCATGGATTTATATGTACTAATTAGATTGTTGTGATTAATGACGTCGAGGCCATCTGGTTTATGTAGGCCGGCGGCAACTTTAGCGAGGAACCTATTGGGTCCAATGCCAACGTTACATCTCATCCAACTACCAACATCATTAATGAGCCTAGTTTTAATCTCATAGCCTATTTCACTAAGTTCTCTTTTGTTTATATTCTGCCGCGTTCCGTGGAAGTCTATTACTCCCTCATCGATGCTTTTCATAACGACATTGTCTGAGTAGCTACTAAGAATATTTAGTAGTTTTTTATACACATAGTGATACTTAGGTGGATCGGTTTCGGTCATAACAAGGTTTGGCGCTAGTTCCAATGCTTCATCACGCCTCATACCAACCTTAATACCTAGTGCCTTAGCCTCATACGATGCCGCTATGATGCAACAATACTTACTTATACGATTAGTGACTCCAACTGGTTGACCCCGTAGTAGCGGCCTCGCTTGTTGCTCAACAGTCGCAAAGCAACTATTGAGATCAACATGCATTATCTGAGGGTCTTCTTTACTAATAGACAGCTGCATGATCTGAGTCACTTATAGCTACTAATTTCCAGCTTAAAACTTCAGCATCGAATTCTAGTCGGTAATCTGCTTTGCCATCAGTCATATCAAAAACGTGAACCATGCGCTTGCCTTTTTGGGTTGGATGTTGAAGCCCAGTCTCAGTGAAAGTTATTTGTCGACCATCTATGTCCATTCGCTTAGGGAAACAGTTTGGCTTGTCTTTACCGCGGAAGTAATAAGCAATTATATTTACGTCTCGATTTATTTGTATAGTATTATCCATGATTAACTCCTAAGTTATGATTTTTTTAGATTATTAAAAGATTCCAAGTTAGTATTACTACTAATTGGTGAACGGATTTTTGACATGTAAGAATTGTTAATTGAGTGCGTAACCACCGTTCAGAAGGCCTCAATTATTAATGCAACTCTTATTGTTATTTAGGCTTTGAAGTGTTGACGCTTAACTACTTGCATAGTCAGTTAGTGCACTTGCCTTTAGAATTTAGAACTTATATATAAGTCTGTATGGAGGAAGAACTTGTTGGTTCAGCCCACACATGGCTGATATTTAGTATACGTTAAAAGGCTAAGTTAATTCAAGCCCATGATTAACAATTAATTGCTTTATATGCAAATATACTGTTATATTATGTGTATTCAATTAGGAGTTCTAATATGGAAGATCAAGCTCAGAGAAATATAGAGAAAAATAAGAGAATAAAAATGCTCGCAATCTTTTTTTTGTTAGATCTTTTAGTACTAGGTTTTTTATATAGTCAAACTCAAAAACATTCAGAAACCAATATTAATAAGACGAAAGTTGTGATTAGTGCCAATAAGAACAGTGGTGCAAAAACAAGCACTAATGCAATGATTAATAAGAACGAAACAAATGCAGCCAGTGGCCATAATGATTCTAGAAAGGTTAGTAATGGGCAAACCCTAGCTAACACTGGACCCGGAAATTATCTGGCTATATTCTTTAGTGTATTTGCTGTCAGTAGCTGTGTATATTACATCTACGACTATAAAAAAATAAAAAAGCTATAAGTGATTCGTAATTTTTATAAGATTTGATTGATTGATTGTGCCACTGACTGGCATGATATAAAATTCATTACCATTCTTATTCAATATTAAATATTTGGAGGTAAACCATCCATAAACTGTGTAGCTTTTATCTAAAAGGGCGATTTGTTTTACGTTATTTCCATCACTGCCTGCTAGATAGACTGCACTATGGTTATTTATATTATTCACATAAGCTACCTTTTGTCCGTCTGGAGACAGTGAGTAGTTTGATGTGCTTGCTAAGATATTATTAACATTTATATTACTTGGACTATCCGTAAACTGACCGTTTATATACTGGAAATAATCTGGACTTGAATTGTTAATGTTTTTGATCCAGAATGTAACATTATTAATTCCATAAAGATGTGAGTTAATTGCTGTAAGATAGTTGGCTTGAGGGAATGTTTGAATAGTTTTTTTGTTAGATCCGTTAGAGCTTATGGAATTAATTGATAGATTTAAATTAGATAAATTAGAAGTGTCACCTGCCCAATGCTTAGTAAAGATAATCATATTATTCGGTAAAATGTAAACATTACTGTAGGTTTCTGTTCCGTTTAAGCTATCGTTAGTTTGACTGCTCGTTGCGTCTAGCGTGATAGTTTTGTTGGTTCTGGCGTTATATGACTTAAGTGTTTCTTGTCCAGGGCTACCTGCAGGTAAATCATTATTTCCTACGCTATAAATAAGATTATTATCTTTGTCCCATCCATACAGTGAATATGTCCCATTTGTTTGATCGACAATATAACTTGAATCGTTTTTAGCATTAATGATTGTTAAGCATGGATTGCCATCGTTTCTTTTTGCATTCATTGCAATATATGTCCAATCATTCGATGGATTTATAGCTGTGTCATAAATTGATTCTGAATTGGCGCCTCCCAGTACAACTTTTAGATTACCACCATCAACCTGTACTTTATCCAGATTGATTGTGCCACTAGAATTAGATAAAAAATATACATATTGAGACGGTATAATCTTGAAAACATTGACTTTGTTATCTGTGTTATTAACTGTCTGAGTGAGACTCTTATAGTCTTTTCCGGAAATATTGATAGTTTGGGAGATTTTATTAGGCGACAAAACAAGAACTGCATCACCTGCTAGATTTGTTTTGGTTAATGAACCTTCGCCGTTAACAAGAATGTTTGACAATGGTAATCCAGAAATTTTGTCCAGAACTTTGAATTTAACCTGTCTTCCGGTTGGGATAAGTTCAATCATCAATCTACTTTTTTGGTCAAATGGAACAAAGACTTTACTTTTATAGAGTTGATAAAACGACTTAGCTATACTTATTTGATTATCTCCAATGAGTGACTGAATAGTCGCTTTACCATAGGCATCTGTTTTTGCACTGAACTTACCTATTACAATGTTTGAATTAGGGATTGGTAGATTAGTCTTACTATCGACAACTTCAATAGAAAAATTCTTTCTAACAAATAAACCCAAAATTTTATATCTTGACCAGGGTGTTATGAAGATTAGGAGTATTATTAAAACTACTATACCTGCGGATATTAGCTCTTTATTTGTGAACCATTCATCATGTTCTTCATTATTATCAAGCTTTGGTTGATTCTCTTTTTCTAAGATTTCATCACCTTCATTGCGCTCAATATCTGCGATAATTTTTTCTTCCGACGAATCGTTATCATTATTATCACTATTTTTTCGCTGATAGCTATATGATGAGTTGGTATTTGATTCCATTGTT
>CAITDW010000079.1 GCA_903891235.1 uncultured Candidatus Saccharibacteria bacterium | reverse complement strand
AGCAAGAGAAGAGCTATATCTTCTATCTGCCAGCTCAAGACTTCTATATGGCGGTATACAGCATAATGTTCCAAGTAGGTTTCTTAGTGAAATAGATTCAGAAACAACAGTCGAAGGAACATACTTTGATGATATTCAAAGCAGTCATGGCTATGGAGTAAAGGTAAGTGATGAGCCACATTATGTTCCCGAACTTGAAATCGGCGATAAGGTTTCTCATAGTTTATTCGGAGAGGGTCATGTTATGGAGATGGAAGGTGAAAACGTGGTTATTTATTTTAAGGGCAAGGGTTCTAAGAAGCTTAATGTTTCATTTGCTCCTTTGAAAAAACTCGAAAACTAAAAACAATGAATCTATTTTCTAAAATTACATTTTGGATAACCTGGCCATTAATATTTTTAGTAGTTAGAAATACCGACAGGACTAGAGTTATTGTTAGGTATAAAAACGATATACTGTTGGTTCAGGGCTGGATTGGCAATAAAAAGTGGCAGTTGCCAGGTGGCGGAATAAAAAAAGGTGAACCTGTAAAACTTGCTGCAGTAAGAGAGCTTAGAGAGGAAACGGGAATTATAATAAAAGAGTCGCAGCTTAAGGATCTAGGCAATATTATAATTTCTGAGACCGGCTTTAATTATATGGCCCATTATTTTTTAGTTGAGTTGGATAACTACAGGGATACCCACGGATCTCACGAAATTAGGGTTGCTGAATTTATAAATATCGACTCAATTGGTAGTGATAATCTAACTAAAGATGTTATTACTGGCATTAAGCTTATTAAATTCTGATACATGATAAAATTATATTAAACAAAGTCATGAGTCAACAGAGGATATTTAGAAGTAGATAATGAATAAATCTAGAAATATAAAATACACTGAACAAATAGAGGTTGATTCCAAATCTGAAGTTCCAGAAATTAATAAGCCTTTTTTGTATCCATTAATTTTACTTTTTATTTGCATAATTGGTTTTGTGTTTTTTTGGATCTATTCCAGCAAAACAATAACTAGTCCTATTGATTCTAAGATTGTGATAATTAAGCATGATGGCCATACCGTTACTGTGCCTACAAAGATATCTACGGTAGGAGATTTGCTAGCAAGCCTTGGTATAAAGATTAATCAGGGCGATGTTGTTGCTCCAAGTCTAACAACTCAGATTAACCAAAACGACTTTAGAATTAATGTCTATAGAGGTAGGCCAGTCGAAGTGATAGACGGAGTTAACAGAACTTTTTCGTATAGTGCTGAAGTCACTCCAAGGGCAATTGCAACACAGGTTGGCGTCCAGGTATATCCAGAAGACAATGTGAAAGTTCTTCCTTCTACGAATTTTCTTTCAGACGGTGCAATTGGCTCAAGAATCGTAGTTGACCCTGCTATACCAGTAAACTTAAATATTTACGGTACTCCTACTGTTGTTAGAACTCATGCGAAAACTGTTGATGAATTTGCAAAACAAGAAAAAATTAAACTTGCCAAGGGAGATAGTATTACTCCCTTTGGAGCCACACCAATTACTGCAAATATGGCTGTTTTTCTAATACATAAAGGAACCAATATAACGAATGTTACTCAGGCAATATCAATGCCAGTTCAAACCATTCAGGATAGCTCGCTTGCCTATGGAACATCAGCCATAACTCAAAAAGGTAGTCCTGGCTCCGAAACCATAACTTACCTTAATCAGTTGCAAAATGGCAAAGTTATAAGCCAAACAGTACTGCAATCTATTGTTACTGTTCAGCCAGTAACTGAAATAATTAGTCAGGGAACAAGCCTATCTGGAATAAAGGGAGATATGTCACTTGCTGGTATTGCCCCACAAGATTATCAGTATGCTGACTATATTATTTCTAACGAATCTGGCTGGTGTCCAACAAAGGCACAAGGAGAACATTATTGTCCAGCAGTTCCAGATAATGCATATACATCAGCAGGTTATGGTCTATGCCAGGCAACACCGGGATCTAAAATGTCTTCAGCAGGTTCGGATTGGGCAACTAATCCGATTACTCAACTTCATTGGTGTAGCGGTTATGCGAATAGAGCCTATGGAGGCTGGTATAATGCATATATTCATTGGATGTCTCAAAAATCTAAATTAGGTTATGGAAACTGGTAATATGCAGAATAAATCATTAGGACAACATTGGTTAACAGATATATACAGTCTTGAATCTATGATTGAGGCTGTAGATTTAACGGATATCGATAATGTTCTAGAGGTTGGACCAGGACTTGGATCTTTAACTAAGATATTAGTTAGCAAGGCTAAGCACGTTACAACGGTAGAATTCGATAGGGAACTGATAGCAAATCTTCAGCAATCTATAAAATCCCCAAACCTAACCATTGTTAACCAGGATATATTAAAATTTGATTTAACTAGTCTGCCTAAGGATTATAAGGTAATTGCCAACATACCATATTACTTAACAAGTAAACTATTCAGAATATTATCCGAATCTTCCAATCCATTTTCTGTAGCGGCAATATTAATCCAAAAAGAAGTTGCCGAACGGATCGTGGCAGGTCCTGGATCCATGAGCTTACTTAGTGTCAGTGTACAATATTATAACCACGTTAGTTTAGGGTTAATTGTGCCAGCACTACTTTTTGATCCACCGCCAAAAGTTGATTCTCAAGT
>CAITDW010000078.1 GCA_903891235.1 uncultured Candidatus Saccharibacteria bacterium | reverse complement strand
ACCTAAACCTGTCATACCGTAAAACAAACTGTTTATACTATCAAAAACCAGGCTTCCGTAAGGGCTTGCTCCCATTGGATATATTGCACTATCAAAAGGAAGCAAAACACTATCTTTTCCGGATGACGGATTAAAACTAAAGGCTCTACTCTAAACAATGACTGATGATATATTTAACTCATTGATAATGACAAAATAAAAGTAGGAACTTCTGATTATGTAACCTTTTAAGATATTTTACGTATAAAGGCTTCGTAATAAAGAAGATTAATGGATTTTTTATCGGATGTTTATTTATATAATTTTGAAGGGATAAGAAATAATGCTTATGAGTACCGCTTCATAAGTAAAGGCGAAAAGGATATAACTAAAGTTGTTACTGTCCGACCACTTACGAATCGTCCATCCGTTTACAATATTGGCTTTGGCAATTTGGAAATAGGTCCGGATGGTAAAGAAACAGTCAACGATTTATCTACTGATAATAATCTGGATCACAAAATGGTATTAAATACCGCATTTGCATGTATGCTGCACTTTTTAAAACAGGAGCCTAAATCCCAAGTTGTTTTATTCGGAAACACAGACTACAAACACCTTTATTATAAGAAAAGAATTGCAGCGTATTTAGAACAATTAGAAAAGGGACTACGAGTTATTGGGTACAGGCGGACTACGAAATAGAATACCTTGACATAGAAGTTGTCCGGAACGGCAAAAACGGTAAAGAAAGAAAAAGAATTATGAAGACTAAAAATGTGGATACACTTAAAATTAAGAAATTAATTAGTGCCGAAAGATTTGATATATCGAAGGTTAAAGTATATGATTTTGTGTTGTTTTGCTTGATTTAACAGATTGTTTCAATATTTATAACTATATTTGCAGTATGATATCAGACGAATTAAATAGGATTGTTAATAAGCACATTGCTGACTCTACTACGTTTTGGGCAGGTAAACCTAAGATGACTGAGAGCGAATTGCAGGCTGTATCTGACTTTGCTAAGAAAAAAGGCGATGCCTTAGATAAGGCTATTTCTGCTGTTGGTGATGATTTTGATGCAATGACACAACAAGCACTCGATAATTACAATAAGAAGTAAGATTATTTCTTCTATTTCTGTAACATTTCTGGGAATATTTCGTATAAAGGTTTCGACACCAAGAAACGACGGAGTTGAAGAAATTAGAATACATAAAAAGCCAAGTATCCGACCTTTCGCCCAAAGATAAGCAAGAACTTATTACTTATCTAAAAAACAGTTATAGTGTATTCTCGGATTATGTCAATGTCAAGGCATGTCCACACTGCAAATCCACCAAGATTGTAAAGAACGGAACCCGTAACGGCCACCATAAGTATATCTGCCGGAATTGCAAGAAGAATTTCACTTACCGGACCAAAACGCCGTTAAGCGGCATCCAGAAACTCAACCAGTGGAACATATTTATAGATGATTTCATGAGCCTCAATCTAACGCCCATAAGAGAATTGAAGGATAAAATAGGTGTATCGGAACAGACGGTGTTTAACTGGCGCCATAAGTTGCTTTCCGCGCTGGTACTGAAAGACCAGGTGTTTGAAAATGACATCATAGAATTTGATGAAGCAAATTTCTTGATCAGCAGAAAAGGCAGGCAAGGAATGGGTATAATAGACAAAAACAAATATACTCGCTGGCGGCGGAGTCAGGTCGGTGAGTCAGATTATAATGTGAAGGTATTTGTTGCATATGGCAGGTTTAGCCGACAACTGAATATAACCCGGTCTAACATGGGTAGAACGAAAAAGAAAGACATGGAAGCGTATTTCACCAAAGAGAGATTCAAAAATATCAAAGTGTATTGTGATATGCATCCAACATATAAAGGCTTCTTCCGGGATAATGGCATTCCATTTGAAACTTTTCTGTCAAAGAAACATGTCAGTTGGGACAAGCCGGAAGTCCACAACCAGACTGTAAACAGTTATATCAGGAACTTCAAAGACTTCACAAATATACATTTGCGTGGTGTAAGCACGAAATACATTGACTTGTACTTAAAGTGGTTTCAATTCATTCACGAAACCAGGCTGGTCGTGGAAAGACAACTATCATCTGGGCAAAAAGTCAAATTTAATATTGCCGATAACATCTGCAAGGAAGTGGTCGGTAATACTGCAGGGCTGGATATATACAGGATGCTGGAGTTCTCCTATCAATTATATCTCCAGGCTAACGGACGCACGGACTATGGCGGTTGCAAAAATCACTACTATAAAGCCAAAGTAATAAGAACTGATCTGCTCGGATAATTATATTTTTGTAAGCTTAGATTTGTCAAATATCAATATGTTGTCTTCGTTTTGGAACCCGTCATAACCTTTTGATTTGGCTAATTCAATAAACTCTTCCGGCGGCTCAAATATATACTCTTCTGGGTCTGCATCCCCGAATTCATGGGCTAACTCTTCAAAATCATCAAACCCATATTCAAGTAGATTTAATTCGTTTGGCATCGTATATGCTATAACGTCTCCATATTCTGCCGCGAAATCTTCATCCGGAGAAACCCAAATGGAGCTATGTGGAGAATCTCCTTCGTATTCTTTAGGCTGACCACGATAAACTATTGTATAATCTTCATTATTTTCAGTATCCGATAATATTCTTCTTATTTCCAAACGCAGTTGTTTCATTCCAAATGGTCTATTAGGTTGTGACCAAAATGCTTGGGCGCTTTTGGAGTTTGGAATATCCGGATGTATTTTTTCAGCAGTAATTTCTTCAATAAATTTATACATTTCTGTTCCAAGTTTCTGGCGCCTTTTATCAGGTCTTACATCAATAGTGCCGTGCAAAGGTCCACCTTCATAACTATGCGAATAGGAAGCATTTCCAACTTCTGTCCCATCTGTATTATCATAAGCGGTAATTTCTCCATAAGGGTCAATTATGCTTTTATCGTATTGTATATGTACTAAAGTAATACCTGGTAACACCTTAACATCTTGCGGGGCGATTTTAGGCAATACTTCTGATAATTTAGGGCGCCTTTTTACAACATCAACTCCAACATCATTATAACTTTCATCTAAAACCTGTCGTATATATTTACGCAACATTTCCATACCAATAAATAGCATGAATTTTTAGCATGTTGCCGAAAAATCGCTATGTTTGATACTTAATGATAATTTATATCAGTCAAAGTTTAGAGTAGAGCCAAACTAAATAATGCACCGTGACTATTTATTCCGCCTTTTGATGCCAACCCATAGTAATTACCATTAAATGGGTCGTAGGAAAGATTTCCAAATGGAGCATACTCGTTTGAATCAATCTGTCCCAAATTAGTCAGAACAGTT
>CAITDW010000077.1 GCA_903891235.1 uncultured Candidatus Saccharibacteria bacterium | reverse complement strand
TCACAATATCTTGGATCTGCGGGCATCTATGTATTATCGGCAATAATGGGGATCACCGATGTAGACCCCTTTCTTATGAGTTTGACTCAAACTTCACCTAGCGGTTACTCACCATTAATTGCAGTTAATGCTATTTTGATAGCTACTGCGAGTAACAATTTTGTAAAGGGTATATATGCTTATGCTTTTTCATCGAAAAAAACAGGTCAGCAAAGTCTGCTTTTTTTAACGGTATTAGCTATTCTTGGACTTATGCCTTTATTTTTTATTTAAACTAGGTCTTTGAACGCCATGTAATTACGTTCAACTGCCGCGCCTAGGCTATAACTCTTGTATAAATCAACTGCAGTCGTTCTGCCACACTTGATTGACCCCGTCGTCTTATCCTTTAACTTATTTGCTGCCATGATCACTATAAATGCAAGGCTAGTAATCAGGTTATGTGATTAGAGCTATCGATACGCTGTCGACTCACTTATTTAGTGACCTTGGAGATTGGTAAAGTGAATCACCAACTCCCCAGGCGAGAGAAAACTTCTTTCATTTTTTTGCATTATTGCGCTAATTTAATTAGAGCTTTAATTTTAATTAGAGCTTTAATTAGGTGAGATAAAATCAAGTCTTATATTGATGTAAAGATTAAGAATGAGTTATGTAAAAAAAATATTACCTAAGGTTTCAGTTCTTCACTCAATTGAGTCATTTAAAGATCCTCGTCCCTCAATTATGCAGCGATTCAGTGATGGAAAAGCTTTGCGTAAAAAAGTAAGCTTAAGAGAGCAGGGGATATACATAACCAAAAAAAATCGCTTAGACCCTATTTCTATTCTAGAGAAGCAAGCAGCAACTCGTATTCAGTCACTTATGCCAATTCGTTATGGACGAATGATTCAGTCGCCATTTAATTTTTATCGTGGTAGCGCCGCAATTATGGCGCAAGACCTAGCTAATCAGCCAACTACTAATATTACTGTTCAGTTATGCGGAGATATGCATGTATCTAATTTTGGATTATTTGGTACTGCAGAGCATCGTTTAGTTTTTGGCATTAATGACTTCGATGAAACACTACCAGGAAGTTGGGAATGGGATCTTAAACGTTTAGTAGCAAGCGCAATCATTGCATGTGAAAGTATTGGTGGAAATAGCGCTACATCTAAAGAATTAGTTTATCTGATTAGCTCTGAGTATCAAAAGAAAATGGCGCATTATGCCAAAATGCCATTTGTGGATATAGCCAATGAATATATTCTTGAAAATGACATTCGTAAAAACTTCAGTAAGGCGCATCAAAAAAAACTTGATTTATTTTTGAAGGCAACAAAAGGTGAAAGTAATATTGGAGTTTTGGAGGAGTTTACAAAAATAGTTGGGAAGAATCGAAAGATCATCAATGCACCTCCACTCATTGAACATTTCTCCAAAAATTTTAAAGGCACCCCATCAATTGATCTAATTAATAAGGCGCTTTTAAGTTATTCCAGCACTCTTTTAGAGGATAGAGAAATCTTATTTAAACGCTATTCCCTTAAAGATTTTGCAAGGAAAGTATCTGGCATTGGAAGTGTTGGTACAAATTGCATGCTTCTATATTTTGTAGGTGACAATCAAAAAGATCCTTTATTTCTGCAATATAAGGAGGCGCAGCAATCAGTATTAAGTCCTTATTTGGGTGAATCCATTTACAGCAACCAAGGTCGACGCGTTGTGGCTGGCCAAAGATTACTTCAAGGCGCGCCCGATAGCTTCCTAAATTATGGTGGAGTTGAGTATGAAATAGATAAAACTCAAGGTTTTTACATACGACAGTTGAGAGATTTAAATGGTGGAATATCCTTTGGACCAGATGGCGTTTCACTTGAGAATTTTTCTGATTATGCAAGTCTATTTGGATGGGCGC
>CAITDW010000076.1 GCA_903891235.1 uncultured Candidatus Saccharibacteria bacterium | reverse complement strand
GTGATTTTTCGTTAGATGAGGCTACTGAAATTGGATCGTCACTTATTGAGTTTTATGTATCGCTCGCAGAACCTGGAGTAGAGGATGACGGCTAATAATTACAAAACAGCAGTGATACTAGCCAGAGTATCTTCTAAGGCCCAAGACGAGGAGGGATACTCTCTAGACTCCCAATTAAAGATCCTGCGAATGTATTGTAAAAGAAATGAACTAATACCAGTAAAAGAATTTCGTATAGCTGAGACCGCCTCTAAAATACAAAGCCGTAAGATATTCCATGAAATGCTCGAATACGTTAGTAAGAACAATATCTACCATATTACTGTAGAGAAAACTGATAGATTAACTCGTAACCTGCGCGATGCTGTCGATATAGATGATTGGCTACTTGAGGATGGAGAAAGAATGCTTCATGCCGTTAAAGAAGGCTTTCGTCTAAATAGAGTATCTCGGAGTGATGTTAAGTTCATGTGGACGATACAACTAGCGGTAGCTAAGAAATATTCAGATAATCTCCGTGAGGAAGCTATGAAGGGTTGGGCTGAAAAATTAGCTCAAGGTTGGTTGCCGTCAGTACCACCACCCGGCTATAAGACAATTACCTTCAACGGAAAAAGAATACATGTTCCTGATCCTGAAACATCTACGTTAGTAAAAAGAGCTTTTAAGCTTTATCTAGACCCTAATCATTCATTCAGTACGATAACCAAAGAAATGGAGCTAATGGGACTGCGATCTAGAAAAGGTAGACCATTTGTTAAGAGCCATATTCAAAAATGCTTAACTAACCCATTCTATATCGGCATTAATAGGTTCGACGGAAAAGACTATCCAGGCGCTCAAGAAACCTTTATATCAAAGCAACTATTTGATCAGGTACAAGACAAGATACATAGCAAGCAACATGTATCTTATTTCAGGCACAACCGACCGCTAAGAAATTTAATCAAGTGTCTCGACTGCGGAACCATGGTTACTTGGCAACTTCAGAAGGGCCATTATTATGGTGTATGTAAAAGGAGGAATGAGCAATGTAGGAACACTAAAATGCTAAGAGAGGATCAAGTTGAGGAGTCGATTCAAAAACTGCTTAAGGAGCTTGTATGTCCGCGAGAGGAAGTTATAGATTGGCTATGTTCAACTGTTAGAAGTAAATACAAGAATACTATAATCGAACAGCAGAAGATTATTGATTCAATTGAGATGCAAATTAATAGAATAAATAGGATGGAGGAGCAACTTTATGATGATAAGCTAGCAGGAGAAATTACCAGGGATAAGTACGAAGCTAAGAAAACTGTATTTACTGAAGAACGTACTTCATTAGAAGACAAAAAAGCATCAATCGTTATTAATGCCGAAACGACTATTGAAAAACGAATTGTGGTACTTAGATTGTCTCAAAAAGCAGCCGAAATATATTCAAAAAGAACATCTGATCAAAAAAGGTTAATAATATCAAAACTTTTCTCAAATCTTAGTATTAGTAGCGGTACCTTATCTGTTAATTTTACAAATTTCACAGAAGCAATCGCTCAAAGAGCTGAGAAAAGTCGTCAATTAATAGGAGTTCAAAAATGAGAGTCAAAACCACTAAAAACGAGCTAAATAACACTAGTGATGAGGAGCAAGTGAATGTCTTGCGACCTGTATGGCAGGGGAGACAGGACTTGAACCTGCGACACCTGGTTTTGGAGACCAGTGCTCTACCAACTGAGCTACTCCCCTATAGTTAATACTCCTATTATAATAATCTAATTTGATCAACTTGTCATTATAGTATGTCTTTGTATAAATTATCTAATTGTTATACAATATTATTATATATGAGTCGTCTTATGCCTTCTCGGCCCTTATTAATTATATTATATGGTTACCCAGGTTCTGGTAAAACTCATTTTGGTCGTGAAATTAGTGAAAAAATGCACGCTGCGCATGTCAACGGAGACAGAATAAGAGCCGAACTTTTTGATAAACCATCTTATTCAAAGCAAGAAAATCAGTTTGTAGCTCAATTTATGAATTATATGACCGAAGAATTCTTAAAAGCAGGTGTTAGCGTAGTCTATGACATTAACTCTTCAACTTTAACTAAAAGAAGACTATTGAAGACTTTAGCTAAAAAATGTCATGCAGAACCGCTTTTAGTTTGGCTACAGATTGACCTAGAGACTTCATATTTTCGCGCTGTAACAAGGGATCGAAGAAAGATTGATGATAAGTATGCCATGTCAATGACTCGACCAATATTTGATGATATTACTAGATTAATGCAAAATCCTACCAGAGATGAAGACTATATTGTTATAAGCGGTAAACACACTTTCAATACACAGCAGAGCGCAATAGTTAAAAAGCTACATAATTTAGGCCTTTTAACATCCAATGAAATGACTTCTAACGTAATCAGACCCGAGCTTGTCAATCTTGTACCTCCTAAACCATTTACTGGACGCGTGGATATGACAAGAAGAAATATAAATATTAGATAGTTTTCATGCCATATAAAATTTTCACTTTTGAAGATATTGGTGAAGTAAAAATCTATAAACATAGATCAAGTAGAAGCATAAAACTGTCTCTCAGGAGCACCGGTGAGTTAAGAGTCACAATACCTTATTGGACTAATTATTCTGTAGCATTAAAGTTTCTAGCTAAAAATAAAGAGTGGATATTAAAACAAAATAGACCAAAGCTTAATAATTTAACCGATCAATTAATGATTGGCAAAAATCATCGTTTAGTATTCGTTAAATCTGATACAGGCAATCTAAGGTCAAGGGTTGACGATAACTATATAACTATTTATGTGCCCGATGAAATATCCATTAATGAAGTCAAGGTTCAAAAAATTGCTTTATCGGCTTCCAAAAAAGCTTTAAAAAAAGAGCTTGAGCTATTATTGCCAAATCGCATAAATAATCTAGCTAGTAGTTACGGGTTTGAATATCAGTCAATTACTTCGAAGTCATTAAAAGGGCGTTGGGGAAGTTGTGATCAGAATAGGAACCTTACATTCAATATTTTTCTTATGCAGTTACCCTGGAATCTTATCGATTATGTTATCGTCCACGAACTTACCCATACAAAGCATATGAACCATAGTGCAGAATTCTGGAATGAATTCGAAACACACATACCAACTGCTAAAAAACTCAGAAATGAAATTAAGAGTTATAGACCAATTATCTCTATTGAATAGTGAGATATTTTATTTTTTTATTTTATGAGATAATACTTAGAGCTTATGGATAAAAATGAAAAATATATCGATCATAGTCTTATTAATAGAGACTGGCTAGAGGCACTAATTAATAGTATGATTGACAGTATTATTGCTGTAGATAAAAACTTTAAAGTTATTCACTATAATGCGAATACTCTCTCTTTATTAAATAGAAATACATCAATTTTAAATAAATCTATAGATTCAATACTGAATCTATATAATTCTAAAGATGATAAAATTTCCGTTAAAGACATTCTTCGACACACGAAAAAGCCAGCACTTATAGATGACTATATCCTTAAATTTGAATCAGATAATTCACAGTTGAACTTAAGTATATCTATATCCCCAGTATATTTGGGGTTTGGCAAGGAAGACGGTGGATTTTTAATAATATTAAGAGACATAACTAAAGATAAGTCACTCGATCAAGAAAGAGATGAATTCATTAGTGTTGTTTCACACGAATTAAGAAATCCTATTGCTATTGCTGAGGGTAATTTATCAAATATAAAATATGCTTTAGAGAATCATAAAGACATTACCAACTTTAATCTAGCATTGAAGAAATCATATGATCAAATAATCTTCTTATCTGACCTTATTAATGGTCTGACCTCTCTCAATCGAGCTGAGAAGAATAAGATTCCAGAAACTCTAGATAAGATTAACCCTCAGAACTTGGTCGATGAACTTATGCTAGAGTTTAATGCTAAAGCCACTGATAAGAAATTAGAACTTGAATCTCAATGCTCTCCAAATTTAGAAGTTATAACCAGTTCGCTACTTTACGTTAAAGAAATTCTTCAGAATTTTATTACGAATGCAATAAAATATTCAGATTCTGGTAAAATAATAATTTCTGCTAAAAGCACAAAAAATCTCATAAAATTTTCTGTAACAGATAATGGTATAGGAATAAAACAGGCTGATCAATCTAAAGTCTTTGATAAATTCTATAGGGCTGAAGACTTTCATATGACATCAACAAATGGTACAGGACTAGGCCTTTATATTGCCAAAAAACTAGCTGATATTATTTGTGCTGAGATTAGCCTGACATCCGTTTTGAACCACGGATCTACATTTAGTCTCACATTACCAATTAACATTAATATGGAATCTAAGACTAGGCATTGACATATCTGTAAATTATTGATAACATTGACATATTGGCCTACATTTATAGTAGGTTTTTTAATTTAAGGGGAGCTTAAATCAATTGAAGCCTTTAGTAAGAAGAAGAAAATCTAAAACTACATTAGATAATGCTGCGACTAAGGTTAAAAGGAAAAAACCTCAGAGCAAGGCAACTAAACTATTATTAAAGGTACTTAGGCCAGTTATTAATCCTCTAAAATGGATATTTAAGAAGTTAGTGCCTAAATATTTTGTAAATAGTTTCAATGAGCTTCGTAACGTTACATGGCCCAACCGAAAAGAGTCAAGAAGACTAACTACTGCCGTAATAATTTTTGCAGTCGTACTAAGTCTCCTAGTAACTCTAGTTGATTTAGGTTTAGATAAAGTATTTAAAAAGGTGATATTAAAACAATGACAAAGAGATATGACACTTCTAAAAATTGGTACGTAATTCATACATATAGTGGTTATGAAGAAAAAGTAGCCGAATCTATCAGACAACGAGCTGAGAGTTTGGATATGAATGATAAAATATTTCAGGTTTTAGTACCTAAAGAAAAAATGATTGAAGTAAAGAACGGTAAGAGAAAAGTTGTTGAGAAGAAAATTTTTCAAGGTTATGTGCTGGTTGAAATGAAAATGACAGAGGATGCTTGGTATATAGTGCGTAATACTCCAAGCGTTACAGGATTTGTTGGTAGTGGAACTGATCCTTCTCCAGTAGCTAACGATGAGATAGAAAAAATCATGAAGCGTATGGGTAGAAGTGAACCTAAGCATAAGATTGACTACAATGTTGGAGAAGTAGTGAATATAACAGATGGTCCTTTCAAAGGTTTCGACGGTAGCATCAATGAAATTGATCAAGCAAAAGGTAAACTTAAAGTACTTGTTAACATGTTTGGACGAGAAACTCCGGTTGAACTGGACAGTTTACAGGTTAAAAGAGTATAATAGGAGCATATTATGGCAGGAAAGCAAATCAAAGCGAATTTAAAACTTAAAATACCGGCAGGTCGCGCTAGTGCTGCTCCACCAGTTGGAAGTACACTTGGTCAATATGGCGTAAATATGATGGACTTTATAAATCCATTCAATGAGCAAACAAAAGAAATGGGTAATGCTACAGTAACTGCTCATTTGACAATTTACGAAGATAGAACAATGATATTTCGAGTTGTTGGACAACCTACAGATGATCTAATTAGAGCAAAATTGAATATCAAAAAAGGTTCTGGAAAGCCTAATAGCGAAAAACTTCCTCAGAAATTGACTGATCAACAGCTAACCGAGATTGCTGAGGCAAAGGCACTAGACATGAACACAAAGAATATAGATTCAGTCAAAAAGATGGTGGCAGGTACTGCTCGTAGCATGGGAATAGAACTAGCGTAAATAATAAATTTTAATTAGTTGGGAGATTTAAAAAATCGTTTGAACCACAAAAGGATAATATGACAGATAAAATCTTGAAGAAGAAAACAATAAAAGAAATTGACGAGCCTAAAACGGACTTAATTGATAAAAATTCAGTTGAAACAGTTATTAAAGAAGCCAAAGTAACTGATAAATTAGCTAAGGCCGGTAAAAGAAGCGCTAAGTCTTTAAAAGAAGAAGAGCAGAAAGTAGCCAAAGAAACACGAAAAAAGTCTATTAAATCTGAAGAATCTTCTGAATCATTAGTAAAAAAGACCATAAAACCAACAAGATCTAAGCTGGTAAGACGAAGTAAGAAGTATCAAACAGTTTCTAAAAAAATTGATTCTAAAATGTTTTATCCTATCGATGAAGCAATCACTACAATACTTGAGACATCAACTACTAAATTTGATTCTACTGTTGAACTACACATTAATTTAAATGTTGACCCTAGACAAGCAGATCAGAATATTAGAGATTCAATTGTATTACCATCAGGAACAGGTAAGGCAATAAGGGTTGCTGTGTTTGCAGAGGGTAAAGAAGCTGATGCTGCAAACAAAGCAGGTGCCGATATTGTTGGAACAGATGAAATAATTAGATTACTTGATAAAGAACAAATTGATTTCGATATTTTGATCTCTACCCCTGTCTTAATGGCTAAACTGGGTAAGTATGCTAGATTACTTGGCCCTAAAGGATTAATGCCTAATCCAAAAAGTGGTACAGTTACTCCCGACGTTAGTAAAGCTGTTGTACAATCAAAAGCTGGTAAAATTGAATTTCGAGTAGATAGCTCTGGGATTGTACACTTAGGTATTGGTAAAGTAAGCTTTGGATTAGAAAAAGTAAAAGCTAATTTTGATGCTGTGTATTCTAATATTAAATCTAATAAGCCAAATTCCATCAAAGGCTCATACATTAAGGCTATATACATAACCACATCAATGGGCCCAAGTGTAAAAATTGATATTTCTAGTCTTTAGTATAAATATTGATCATCTAGAACATAATTAATTATTAATCTCAGGGTTTAAAATTAACTATTTTATTATAGTGGTTTTGCCATATATTATTTTTTTAATAGAATTTAGAAATTATATAAAAATTTTATAAAATCAATAACCTTATGCTTGCTATCAAATACAAATAAATCGTATTATTATATTAATCGGAGAAAATTTTGGGAGTATATAGCAATAGACAAATTACAAAAGCCATCAATGAGGGACATATATTATGTTATCCATTTGTTGAGGAGCATATTTCTCATGCAAGCCTTGATGTAACTCTTGGTTACTACTACTATCGCATAGAAGCCAGCGAAGAAAGAATAATTTATAATCCCCTTGACCGTGAGGATGTTGAAAGATACTTCGATGGTCCGTACAAAGCAATGCCTCATAAAGAGTATTGCAACAGATTTGGTTTGAAGCCCTTAGCTAATATTCCCGATGATCACCCAGTAATAGCTATTAAGCCAGGCGAACGAATTCTTGCGCATACTCATGAATTCTTTGGCATTAAACCACCAGGTGCTTATGAGCTTAAAGCTCGATCAAGTTGGGCCAGGAATGGTATAGCGGTTTGTTTTGACGCGGGTT
>CAITDW010000075.1 GCA_903891235.1 uncultured Candidatus Saccharibacteria bacterium | reverse complement strand
CTGTACAATTCTGTGATATCTTTTTTCATGCCTGTGTTTGCTATTTTTTGTTAAAAAAGAGTTTTATCACAGGCGCTAGCACCTTACAACCCTTATATCTACTGTATATTCATGCAATCCTTATCCCGAACTGGGGTAAATATTTTGAAGCAATGGCACTGGTTGTGCCTATTCGGAAAATGGGTAAGAATTTAGGGTTGCCTTTGAGGGTTGAGGATTTTGGTGAAGTATAACACATTCCTTGGTGTGCTGCTATTGCTTTGATTTCACAGACAATGCCAAGGAGTTTGTATGATAGAACGTATGGGTTAAGATATGGTTAAAATTAGGTGAGTTATTATTTTGCGCATGTTTGGCTATATTCTTGCTCCAGTTCAATAAAGTTTTTGCCTTTGGCAATTTGAGGAAAAAGAGTCTTTCTTAATTCCATGAGTTCCTTTGCTTTACTACAATTACCAATTTTAATTAACGCTCTAGTTGCCGCGTTAGAAGCAAAGGAATCGGCTAAAGTACCAAATTCATCTAATTCTAAAGCTTTTTTATAAAAGCCTATACAAAATTTAAATTCATTTTGTCTATAGAATATGATAGCAGCCCGTCTAATTGTTAAATCTCTAATAGTAATTGTTTGAAATAACTTATCATTATTAGTTTTACCTAATTCCTTTGCTTTTTTATAGTATTCCTCTGCTTTATCAAAGTCGTTTTTATGAAAAAAATAACACCCCTTTAGAAAAAAACCAGTGGCTGAATTTTTATAATCATTGATTAGTATATCAGCAAATCCTGTTAATACCTCAAGCGCTTCGTTGTCTTTCTTAAAAGCATATACAGTATCAGCATATATGCCTAAAAGAAATAAAATATCTTTTGTATAAGAAATTGTTCCTTCTTTTAATAATTTATTAATATAATTAACAGCATGTCCGGTGTCTTGTAACGCGTATATTTGAGACTGACCTATATAATAAAAACTATCTTTAGAACAAGTTTGCTCGTAATTTTTCCATTTATTTAATTGCTCTTCTGTTTGCAGTTGTGTATCCACAATAATTGACCCTAAAATCTCACTGCATTTTTCATCGTTAGATTCTGCTAAAACTATTTGTGTATAAGCTAATAAAACAAAAAATAGTAATTTTATTATCGAATATCTCATCATATCTACTTTTTACTATACGCCTCTGCTAACCTTAATATTGAGTCAAAATCTTCATGATTTCCAAAATCAAACAAATCCAGCATGGATATTTTTGCGATCACATCAGGATTATATTTCTTTATTTCAGTGTCAAAATGACCATATTTAGCTTGTATCTGCTCTGCACGTTTTTGTTGAGCTACAACGTATTCTTTGTTCATGCTGAATGACCCTTCAACGGATAATTCAATATTTAATCCAATCCCTCCGCCAATAGCCGTCTTGAGTTTTTTATCTGATGCGCCTATGTCAGCTTTCGCACTAGCTCCAAAACCTATTTCAAAAGTAACATCTCCTTCGAAGCAATAACCAATCCCACACTTCTCACTAATTTCCGTATTATACTTAACATTGGCAATACTTGCTTTGAACCCTGCTTTTGCATCAAATCCAGATTTACCAATATTGAATCTCGCTACTCCAGAAGTTTCAAAAATATTAGCAGTTAAATTTGATCCGTCATCAAACTCTGCACCACCTACGAGAATACCACTTTGCCATCCTATACTTGAGTTTAAGCCATTACTCAAACCAGCATTTAAATGAGGAATAACATAAGGCATAAATCTAGCTTGTAGTTTTACATCTCCTAAATATCCTTCCTTACTATTTACCAAATCATATGAATATTCCTGCCCTCCAAAGCTTACTAAAGGCATGTGAGCATTTATAGAATGGTTATAAAGAGATGGTTTTTTGGTAAACTGACCTGAACTATTTCTGTAAGAGGTAACTTCTTTTTCATTTCGCATGAACGAAGCTTTTTTTACTCCATGATCATTACCACCAATTGTAATACCGGATCTTACATCAAATATCTTTACAGGCTTTAGATCATCTTGTGAATTCATTACCGATTGAGTTTTCTTTTCTGAAGCATTAAAAAAGTATGTCAGATATTCCAAACTGTCTTTGTTTAGCTGAACTAGTTCCTGATTGGTTTTTTGACTGAGTAGTAGCGAGTAATCCAAAGGTTCTTGGGTTGAAGAAGTTGTGTTTGGATCGATTTTTTCAGAGGGGTCTTGCTCAATAACATTAGGCTCTTCATGAGATTCATGACTATTGCCCTCTAATAATATATTTTCTGCAAGTGTATTATTTACGACAATATTTGATGTTTCTGTAGGTTTTAATATTGACTGAACAAAACCAACAATATCACTAACAGGTAGGGTGGCATTAAGATTACCACCTTCTTCCATTGTTGAGCCAATAAAGCTATTAAGATCATGATTTAAGAACTCTAAGCCTCCTTGACTGTTACCAGTGATGTTGATCTCGCCCTTACCTATAGTTGGTAGTATGTCTCTGGCTTTTTCATTAAAACCACAAACTACCGGCATACCTACTCCCCAAGAAGAACCGCCTTTAGCATCTGTTTTTCTATTAAGAGCAATGCCAAGACCAAAACTCTTGCCATTATCATAATCATGGAGTTTTTTGGCTATAATAGTACCAGCTTCTACATAAGCATTACCTTTGTCGGTCAATGAACCGTCTTCGTGAACTTCCGCATTAGCTATTAAACCGCCTGCAATCTCTAGGGTTTGTTGTACAACTACATTAGTTAGCTGCGTACCAATTATACTACCCACAGCTCTTGTCCAAGCGACGTCTCTATTAGTTACCTCTGCTTTGCTACCTAATTTTCCTTGCGTTCCAATGTTTAACTCAAGCGAGCGTAATCTTTCTTGTAATACGTCTTGTAAGCTTTCAACAACTAGATTCTTAGCTCTAACTAATACTTCACTAGCTTGCATTCTTACGCCGCTAACTTTGCCATCTTCGCTAATGTTAACTTCTAAACGTCCTTTCGCAATAATCATATTATTACTGTGATAATAGGTACTGCTTATATTTCCTTCACTGCCTTGCATACTAATGCCGCCGCTAACATTACCATTGATCGGAATAGTTAAGGTTACTTCACTGCTAAAAGTTTCCTGAGTAACATTGTCATGACTAGTTTCTATATTTAGGCTTTTTGCCTTTAGTTTAAAATTATCTACTTGGCAACGTATTCCTTGAATAACAGCCTTTTCATCAACTTCAATATTAATATCACCACCGATGAACTCATTATCGATAGCATTTAATTGCGTAGTACTATTGGAACTAGTTGAACTATTTGCGCCAACCCAAACACCAAACTTTACCGATTGGAGATTCTGTAAATTACTAATTTGATTGCTTTCAGACCCTGACACTAGTGTTTGTACGTCTTCCTTTATCTGACTAGCCTCACCGTAGAATTGATAGCCATTTAAACCACGATCTAATATATCAAGCCAATGAGTACCGCTTTTATTTATTAAGTTGCCAGCACGGTTGACAGCTTGAGTGATACTTTCCTGTACACCGATGTTAATTCCAATAGTTTGACTAGTCTGATTATGTTCTAGGCTAGTAATTTCTTGATGAGTATGAATGTTTAGGCCTCTAACTTTGATATCAGCTTTGCCAAAACGCATTTTTGAAGAAATAACCTCTAAATCTCCTTCACTTGAACTGATCATTAACTCACCCTTGGCCATAATTTCTGAAGCTTCGTAAAGTAGTTGGTAGTAAGATGTTTTATCCATACTATCAAACAACTCACCGCTTAGAGAATGGTTGCCACCACCAATGTTATAACCAGTTCTAATACCACTATCACTAATGGTTATTATCTTTTCTTGTCTATAAGGAGCTGCTTCAATTTTAACCCCTTGTTGGCCAGTTAAATAAATATTATTAGCTATTATTTTAGCTCCTAGTAAATGAATCCTGCCATCGGAGTAAGCAAAGAAACTACCCCCACTATAGTAGATAGTAGGAGCCGGAGTTTCTCCGTAATAATGTTCGCTAACTGTTTTAGTACCGGCAACTGTTAATTTGCCTTGATGACATTTGAATAAATATGATTTTTTGGAAGTGTGATCATGTAAGTGAATATCATACTTACTTAAAATAGAGATGTTGCCTCCACCTTGCAGTTGTGATTCTTCTTTAGCCATAATTTGCGCAGCTTCGATAGTAGTATCACCGCTGATCTTAGCATAGATGGTATTAGCACTAATAGTCGTTGGTATAACTAGTGCATCATAAAAATCATCCCTTGAAGAGTTACGCCCACCATACCACTTTTTTGCCCCAGTAAAATGAATATGTTTTTCAAAAATATCATATTCAGAGCGAAGCTTTAATTCACGGGCGTCGATATTAACGCCTGTTGCTTTTATTAAAGTACTAACTGCTTCGAAAACACCACCTGCTTTAATATCAAGAAAACCTGCATTGATTTCAGAAATTACCTGCCGAACTATTGACTCTTCAATTCTTGTTTTACTACCAACATGATACATAAGCCTCTCATGTACAGCTACTGGCAATAAGTAAATACCGTCTCTAGCAACTATTTTTAAATCACCTTTAACGTTAAACTTACTCGCTTGCATGACTATCTGGTCAGCTACTAGATAAATATTATTACCACCAATTACTGTACGGCTATGATCAGTCATATTTTTGGTCGGGTAGAAACCATAACATTTACTCCATATTTAAATTGAAATTAGTTTCAATGCTATGGTAACCCCCACAGAACCGTGCTTGCGATTTTCCCGCACACGGCTCTTCAATGAAACATTCACTATAAAAGCTAGAATTAAT
>CAITDW010000074.1 GCA_903891235.1 uncultured Candidatus Saccharibacteria bacterium | reverse complement strand
TAGCATTTAATGTTTTTTAAAAAAAAGCTGGATTATACAAATTTGAATACAACAATAGATATCTTAGATTTTTTCGTCTTTACCAAATCAAGCAAATCTGGTTTTTCAACGAACTAATCCATGCTGGTTAATCGATATATTTTCATGAAAAAGTGTATTATATAACTATGAAAATAACGAAATATCCTCAAAGCTGTATTCTAATCGAAGATAATGGCCAGAGAATCTTAATAGATCCCGGATCACTTGTCTCGCCAGATTTTAGTGCAGAGTTGCTGCTACCAATAGATGCAATCTTAATAACACATGAGCATGTTGATCATGCCGATCCATTGTTGATTCAAAACCTGCTCAAAGATAAGAAGGTTCCAGTGATCTCCAATGACAGTGCTCAGGTAGTTCTTGGTGATGCAGTAACTAGGATAGTTAAGGATAACGAAACTTTCGAGATAGGGAGTTTCAAGATTATTTGTAGAGAATTGCCTCACGTAGATATGATAGACGGCACTAAAGGTCCCAAAAACACCGGATTTATTATTAATGATGTATTTTTTCACCCCGGAGATGGAATCGAAATATCTAATCTACATGTAGATGCTGCGGCCGTTCCAATTGCTGGGCCAGATATATCACCAAAAGATATCTTTAGCTTCATTAGACAAATCGGCGCTAAAAAAGTAATCCCTATTCATTATGATTACTTCTCTGGTGACCCAAAATTTTATGCAAAGTTGTTTAATGCTCAAGGGCTTGAGGCTATGTTTATTATTCTAAATAACGGACAGTCCTGCGATATTTAAATGTCTTTAAAGCTTTTGGTTTGTTAGAATAGAATCAATGAACAAAGATAAAAATAACAATATTTTCAGATCTGATTTTATGTGGGGTGCTTCTACTGCATCTCACCAGGTAGAAGGCCGAACTATTAATCAGTGGTCATTATGGGAACTTGAAAATGCTCACAGATTAGCTAAGCATCCAGACCCTAAATTGAAAAAACTAAAAAATTGGAATGAAATAAAAAAATATGCTGAAAATCCCAATAATTATGTTTCTGGAGAAGGTGTTGATCATTATCATAAATTTAAATCAGATTTCGACCTAATAAAAGATTTAAATTTAAATTCATTCAGATTTGGAATTGAATGGTCTAGGATTGAACCGAATCAAGGAGAGTGGAATCAAGTAGAAATTGATCATTATCACGAATATATTGACGAACTATTAAAAAGAGGTATTAAGCCAATTTTAAATATTTGGCATTGGACTATACCGATTTGGTTCAGCGATATTGGAGGTTTTACAAAATCTAAGAATCTTAAATATTTTGAAGAATTTACAAGAAAAATTGGTCAAGAATATGCCAATAAAATAGATTATATAATAACTATAAATGAGCCTAATGTATATGCAAGTTGTAGTTATTTAACAGGTACATGGCCACCTCAGAAGAAAAATATATATCTATTTGCTAAGGTTTTTTGGAATCTAAGCAGAGCACATAATAAAGCATATAAAATTTTGAAAGAAATTAATCCTAAACTACAAATTGGAGTTGCCAACCAGGTTGCCAATATTCAAGCAAAAAGACCTCATGATATATTCGATGAGTTATCAACCAAATGGATGAGATATTTTTGGAATTGGTGGTTCTATCAAAGAATTAACAAATATCAGGATTTTGTCGGAATGAATTATTATTTTACCGATTATTATACAGGAAGAATTAGGAAGATTAATCCTGAAGTACCGACTAATGATCTTGGATGGTATATGGAGCCAGAAGGACTTTATCCGATTATATTAAGGGCTTGGACAAGATTTAAAAAACCAATTATTATTACAGAAAATGGTGTTGCTGATGCAGGTGATATTTATCGCAAATGGTGGATAGAAGAATCAATTATAGCTATGGAAAGGGCAATTAGTGAGGGGGTTGATCTAAAGGGTTATTTTCATTGGAGTTTATTAGATAATTTCGAATGGTCAAGTGGATGGTGGCCTAAGTTTGGTTTAGTAGAAGTTGATCGTGAGAATAAGATGAAAAGAAAAGTTAGACCTAGTGCAAAATGGTTTGCAGAAAGAATTAAAAACTTAAATAAAATCATATAATTCTTAACATAAGCTTGACCATTATACTAAATAATGCTATACTATTGATTATGAATAAATTAAGTGATAAACCACTATTTAATCCAAGTCACCCAGAAAATTCTAAATATAGGAATAGGGCGAAAAAAATACTATCAGTTGGTGTATTAGCTGTAACATCAGTATTCATATTAGCTAAGTCAGGAGATCATCAGACACATCAAAAAGACACTGTTGCCCATGTGGTCCAGAGCGGAGAAACAGAATGGAGCATAGCATCAGGTGAGAGCACTAATACTGCGAATGATGCTGAAGCACTTAATGCAGCGATTCAAGATATTGATAGACAGACAAAGAACCACATCTTAATTCAGGGCGAATTAGTGATGTTGCCTCAAGGTTCAAAAAATGGCAACACTGCCGTAGGCAACATAGACTCAGTATCAAAATAAATAATTAATAATTAGACCAAAACTTTGTCCATAACACTAGATGTTGTGGACAATTTTATTTTCAAACACAATCTGTGGATAACTTTTCATTTTATAGTACTTTTTATAAAAAAACACTTGTCTGTGGGTACGTGTGGGTAGTATATTCATGTTAGTGGGTAGTCGTGGGTGACACGAACAAAACAAAAAACCACTTACACATTAATAAAAAATATATGGTTATAGACTATTTTCAAAGAAAGCTTGACGATAAGCGTCGGTTGACCATACCGGCTGAACTTAGAAGCGAGTTTGAATCTGGAGTAGTAGTAACCAGAGGCTTTAAAAGTTATCTGCATCTTTATCCTAAAAAAGTTTGGGATGAACAGATAGAACCGTTACTAGCAGGCAATATGCTTGATGAAAAAGTTGCGGATCTGAATGTTCAATTCCGAATGGGTAAGGAAGAAAGTTTAATCGATCAAAAACAGGGTCGAATAACAATCGAGCAACATTTGCTTGACTATGCAGATATTAAGCAAGAGGTTACAGCCATAAGAGTCGGTAAATACTGGCGAGTTCAATCTTCCTGAATGAACTTGATTTAGTAGTACTTTAAAAATAAAAAATAATCGAGATTAGCTATTTGGCAGTCAGCAAATGGATATAGGGCCCATTTAAAAAACCCTCGTACATTTATCAAAAACACCTCCCAAAACTCCACCTCACACATAAGTCTCTCAAAAGAAACTTTCTTAATTTCTTACAGTATTCGTACGGTAAGAAATTATCTATAAAAACAAAAACAACACACAAAAACAAAAAGTTGACTGCTGAATAGGTGATCTTGAAAATAAAAACAAGAAAAAAATATGCACCAAAACAAAAAACACATACCAGTATTACTATCAGAAGTTTTGCTTAACTTAGATCCAAAACTAGGCGATAAATATTTAGATTTAACAGCCGGTTATGGTGGGCATGCAAAACAAGTGATAGAAATAATAGGTAAGGATAGTCAGGTTTGCTTAGTAGATCGAGATCCTTCAGCAGTAGATTACTTAAAAGTTAGTTTTAAGAATCAGAATGTTGATATAAGGAATCAGGATTTTTATAAGTCAGCAGTGGAATTATCCGAAAGTGGTCAGAAATTTGATTTAATTCTGGCAGATTTGGGCGTATCATCACCGCACCTTAACGAACAGTTGCGTGGCTTCTCTATTGACAAAGAGGGTCCTCTCGATATGAGAATGGATCAAAATCAAACTTTGGATGCAGAAAAGATAGTAAACGGTTTTAGCGAAAAACAATTAGCTAAAATTCTTCAAGAATATGGTGAAGAACCAAAATATTTAAGAATTGCTCGACTAATTGTCAGAAATAGACCAATAACTACCACCACCGAACTGGCAAAAATAGTATCTAAGGCTTGGCCAGGACATTCTAAGTCGCATCCTGCAACTAGAACATTTCAAGCAATTAGAATAGCTGTTAACGATGAGCTCAATCTCATTGAGAAGGCTATTCCGATATGGATTGATCTATTGAGCCCCGGAGGAAGGTTAGCGATCATAAGCTTTCATAGTCTTGAGGACAGAATAGTCAAACAAGCCCTAGCAGAAAAAAGTGGCAATAAATTAGATTCCGAACTTCATTTATTAACCAAAAAGCCGATAGTTGCCACTAAAGATGAATTAGTTTTTAATCCGCGTGCTCGAAGTGCAAAACTGAGAGTCGCAGCAAAAATAAATAAACAAAAGAAAGGGGAGTACAATGCCAATACAGGTAAAAAGTCGCTCCCGCACCTATAAGGTAAAAGTAAAAGTAATTTAATTTTTACTTTCCACCTTATTAGGCGAGACAGCTTAGGAGATATTTTTACGAGTATCTCCTAAGCGGAAAAAAACAAAAATATGACATATTCAAGTACAATGGCGGCGAATCGCCAAAACTACAATCAAAAAAATAAAAATGTAATTAGTTTTCATAAAAGAGCTAAAACATTGGGCCCAGTAAGTAATACAGTTATTTTAATTGTATTAGCTTGCTTATTGGGACTAATTTATCTAACGCAGGTAGTTAAAACTAATACTTATGGTGCTCAACTCTATGCTTCTCAGCAACAACAAACTCAACTTGAATCACAGTACACTAATTTGCAGGTTTCATCTGCTCAGCTTCAGTCTTTAGATAGGGTGCAAAATAATCAAGTAAGTAAAAATTTATCACAAGTTTCACCAAGCGCAACATTGAATAATTAGTTATAATTAGATAAGTATAGATGAATAATGATAGTCAAAGATTTAATTTAAAAGCTCTTTTTAAAGTTAATATAATATTCTTCTTTATAATTGCATTTATCGGCCTATTACTAGTCCGACTTTTTTATGTCCAAGTTATTAAATATAGCTTCTATCATCAAAGTGCCTTGAATAATCAGTTGGAACAATCTAAGATCCCTGCAACTAGAGGTTTAATTGAAGCACACGAAGCCGGGCAATTAATTCCAATAGTTTTGAACCAACAGTTTTTCACAATCTACGCCGATCCTACTCTTATTAAAAATATAGATAAGACCTCATCTGATTTATCGGGAGTATTAAATATGCCAAAGAGCACTTTAAAATCTCTGCTAGAAACCCATAACACAAGGTATGTCGTAGTAGCTAAAAAAGTTTCTCAGGATCAAGCAAATAAGATATTAGGTTTTCGTTATCCAGGACTAGGTTCATTAGGGCAGGATTATAGAGTTTATCCTCAAGGTGATCTTGCATCTCAATTGCTTGGCTTTGTAGATAATAGTGGCCATGGTAATTATGGTATTGAACAGGTCTTAAATAATCAGTTATCGGGGAAGACAGGCTACTTAAAGGCTATTACTGATGTTAATGGAGTTCCATTAGCTGCAAGTAAAAATAATATAGATATTCCACCTCAAAATGGTAAAAATGTTGTTTTGACTTTAGATCTTGCTATGCAAAAACAACTACAAGATATTCTTGCAAATGCTGCGAAAAGTGAAAAATCTCCCTTAATTAGTGCGGTCATAATGGATAGCAATACTGGCGCTATTAAAGCTATGGCAAACTATCCAAGTTATAACCCAGCTCATTATAACCAAGTTAAGGATCCTAATTTATTTAATAATGCTACGGTTGCAAACCCAATTGAACCAGGTTCAACTATGAAAGTATTTACTGCCGCTGCTGCACTGAATCACGGAAATGTGAACCAAAATACTACATATAATGATCCATCTCAGTGGATTATTGATGGATTTAAGATTACTAATATCGAAGAAGATGGTGGGGCTGGGAAGAAAAGTATTGAAGATATTTTAAATTTATCTTTGAATACTGGTGCTACTTGGCTTCTCATGCAAATGGGTGGAGGAAAAGTCGACTTAAAGGCTAGGCAAGTCTGGAATGATTATATGACTAATCATTTCCGATTCGGTAAAGCTACGGATATTGAGCAAGGCTACGAATCTGGGGGGATTGTGCCTAATCCTGACATAGCCAATCAATCTGACGATCAACAAAATTTAGCATACGCAAATACTTCCTTTGGGCAAGGTGTTACTGTGACTCCACTCCAGATGGCTAGTGCATTATCTAGTGTTATTAATGGAGGCACTCGTTATGAGCCTTATTTGGTTGATGGATTTGCTGATAGTCAGGGCAATGTTAACTACAATAAGCCAAAAGTTATTGCTAGTAATGTAGTATCAAGCAACACTAGTAATTCTATGATTTCTTTGTTAGAGACAGTTGTTAAGAAGCATGAAGAAGCTGGCTTTAAATATTTAGCATTTCCTTCAGGCTATAATATCGGTGGTAAGACGGGTACTGCTCAAGTTCCAAAGCCCGATGGTGGTTATTATGATAATAAATTTAATGGTACATATTTGGGCTTTGTTGGAGGCAATAAGCCACAGTATTCGGTGGCTATTTTTGTGACGACTCCAACAGTACCAGGATATGCTGGAAGTTATGGAGCTCAGCCAATATTTGGTAATATAGCTCATATGCTTATTAATCAATCATATGTAACCCCAATTGGACAATAACATGTATAATAAAAAAGGAATATAATGACACAAATTATAAACATATCAGTTGAAACAAGTACAATTATTAGAATATTAAGTCTAGGCTTTTTAGGCTTCCTATTGAGCATGCTTATTACTCCTATTTACACAAACCTAGCATATAAAGGACAGTGGTGGAAAAAACCAAGAGAGAAAGCTGTTACCGGAGAAACGGCAACAGTTTTTAACAAGTTGCATGCCGAGAAACATAAAAGAAATATACCAACTATGGCTGGAATTATTTTTGTATTATCAGTTTGTTTAGTGACTGTAGTATTTAATTTATCTAGAGGGGAAACTTGGCTCCCGGTTGCGGCTTTCGCTGGTGCTGCATTAATTGGAATGATTGACGATATTATTAATATTGTAGGCAGCGGTAAGGGTGTAGCTGGATTACCTTCAAAGCTTAAATTCTTGCTAGTAACAATTGTAGCTTTGGTTGGAGGATTATTTTTCTACTTTAAACTAGATGTTAGTGGCATACATATTCCAGGTATGACAGGGCAATGGCATATTGGCTGGTTAATAATTCCTTTATTTGTTCTAGTTGTTGTTGCAACAGCTAATGCTGTTAATATAAGCGATGGACTAGATGGATTAGCTGGTGGACTTACTTCAATTGCTTTTTCAGCTTATGCAATTATAGCTTTATTAGAGGGAAGGTATGGGGTTGCTGGTTTTTGTCTAGTTATTGTCGGATCATTGCTTAGTTATACGTGGTTTAATATTTTTCCAGCCAGATTTTTTATGGGTGATGTCGGTTCATTTGCCCTTGGAACTGCGCTAGGAGTTGTTGCTATGCTTACTAATACGGTCGTTTTATTACCTATAATTGGTTTTATGTTTGTCATAGAGGCTGGATCAACCATAATTCAGGTCTCATCCAAGAAACTTAGAAATGGTAAGAAAGTATTTAGAATCGCACCAATACATCATCATTTCGAAGCGGTAGGATGGGAAGAAACAAAAATTACAATGCGTTTTTGGATATTAGGTCAAGTTGCTGCAGTAATTGGATTAATAGTCTTCTTGCTCGGTAATTATATATGAGACCAAGAAATACTCAGATCAGACAAAATGATTCGTCAAATCATGTCCAAGGTATGCCTAGACGACACAAACCAGACTATATCCTATTAATTATTGCTTTGATTTTAATTTCATTTGGCCTAGTTTTAATTTACTCTATTGGTCCTGGGCTCGTAATTGGTACTAATTTATCTCAAAATTATTATATTAATCGACAAATGATTTCCGTAGCTTTGGGTGCTTGTGCATTTATGGCAACTGCATTTTTACCATTTAAATTTTGGATAAAAAGTGAAAAATTTTTAATAAGCATTGCAATAATATCGGCTTTGTTAGTTAGAGTATTTGGTCAAAGAGTTAATGGTGCATATCGGTGGATTCAAGTTGGTGGTTTTTCCTTTCAATCGAGTGAGCTATTAAAATTTACTTTATTAATATGGTTAGCGGGATTTTTATCTTTACGAGTTAAAGATGGAACTATTAAAGATTTTAAGAAGACACTTTTACCTGTTGGAATCGTATTGATTGCACTATTATTAGTTGTTGCGGGTGTGCAGTCTGATTTAGGATCAACCACCGTCATGATTTTTATGATAGTAGCCATGGTTTTTGTCGCAGGATTACCTATGAAGAAAATTGTATTAATTGGATTGGTAGTAGCATTCTTAGTATTTATTGCGATTATCACTAGTAGTTATAGACAGCAAAGAGTAGCTACTTTTTTGCATCCTTCTAGTAATTGTCAAACAACTGGTTATCAGACATGCCAAGCTATGATTGCAGTGGGATCAGGTGGGATGATTGGTTTAGGATTAGGTCAAAGTGTTCAGGCATATGGATATCTACCAGAAGCAGCTAACGATTCAATCTTTGCAATCTTTGCTGAAAAATTTGGTTTTATTGGCTGTAGTATATTTTTATTACTTTTCGCAGCCTTATTTACAAGATTAAAGCATATCATAGACAGGTGCCCGAATAATTTTACTAGGCTAATTGTAGTGGGAATCTTAGCTTGGCTAAGCGTCCAAACTTTTATTAATGTTGGTGCAATGGTTGGAATATTACCTTTGAAGGGCATAACTTTACCATTTATTAGCTATGGCGGTTCTAGTATGATATTCGTAATGGCTGCAATAGGCTTAGTTTTTTACATTTCAAGATATACTCTACATACAGTACCCACTAAAGAAGTAGGAAGGAATGATTATGACAATAGTCGTAACGGGGGCAGGATCAGGAGGACACGTTACTCCTCTCTTGGCGGTCGCTAAGCAAATCAAGGATTTAAATCCACAAGCTGAAATTATATTTATAGGTCAAAAAGGCGATTCATTTGGTTTGAGAATAAAAGATGCTGAATATATTGATCGATCAATATATATTAATGCAGGCAAATTTAGGAGATATAATGGGGCAGGTTGGAGGCAACTTTTAGATATTAAAACTATCGCTCTTAATATATTAGATTTTTTTAAATTTATTGCAGGAACTGTATCAGCTTATTTTATACTCAGAAATATAAAACCAAATGTAGTTTTCGTGAAGGGCGGCTATATTGGAGTCCCTGTGGGCTTAGCAGCGGCCTCCAGAGGGATTAAATACATTACACACGATTCTGATACCATGCCCGGATTAGCTAACCGTATAATAGCTCGCTGGGCTGATTCTCATGCTGTCGGCATGCCGGAAGACCTTTATAGTTATCCCAAGAATAAGACTCATTATGTTGGTGTTCCAATATCGCATAATTATGAACTTATCAATTTAATAAAACAGAATCAGTACAAAGAGGATATTGGTCTCAAAAAAGGTCAACAATTACTTTTGGTTACAGGCGGCGGATTAGGGGCTATGACATTAAATACGGTTATTTTGAAAATTGCTGACAAGTTATTGAAAGATAATGTTAATTTAGTAATTGTTCTAATAGCTGGAAAAGAGAACGAAAAAGATTTAAGCCAAAAATTTTCTAAGGCTATCGACGAGAGAGTAGGGGATAGACTACTAATAAAAGGCTTTATAAATGATCTCTATAAATATAGTGGAGCTGCAGATCTGATTATGACAAGAGCAGGCGCTACTAATATGGCAGAATTTGCAGCTCAGGCTAAAGCTTGTATCGTTATTCCATCACCACATCTTGTTGGCGGGCATCAAATTAAGAATGCCAGAGCTTTTTACGATAGTTCAGCAATCGATTTAATTGAAGAGGAGAGCGCTCTAAATAATCCTGATATGGTCATGAAAAGGCTCAATCTTCTCTTGAATGATGATACTAAAAGAAGATTACTAGCAGCAAACCTGCATAATTTTTCATTTAAGGATTCGGCGTTTGAATTAGCAAAAATGATTTTATCTAAAACATAGTATATAAAGGGGCAGGGCAATTGAGTTTATTTAATAAAAAACAAAAAAATAATTTAAGAACTAGGATAGTTGATGTAGATCAAAAAAATAAATCCAAAAGCTTTAGTTATTATTCAAGGCCTCGTATAAACATATCTAGAGTAAAAAAG
>CAITDW010000073.1 GCA_903891235.1 uncultured Candidatus Saccharibacteria bacterium | reverse complement strand
CAGATAAAGATTACTTATGATTAAAGTGCCACTTTTAGGAACACACGGTAGCGAATCCGTTACAGCCCCAAAAATATCAAATAACAAAATGGAGCCCTTATGCCCGGTTACAAGTATTCTCATGTCCAGAGTCCGTCCCGGTTAGAGACTACCCAAGTACAGTATTTGGTATCGAGGTCGGCAATTTCTTGTTCCTTAATGTTTATTGCATCGTATTGAGTAATGCCTTTAGCTTTACTGTACTCAAACTTAGTCCACGTATCTTCTATTTCTTGCAGTAGAGCCTTACGGCCAGTCTTAGCATATGCATAGACTTCTTTTATCATTCGAGCTCTCTGGATATGTTCTTCGTCGCTATCCCATACAATATTTTCAAAGCACTTCTCTCTATCTACATATTCAACAATACATTCCAAGCAGAAAGCTACGATAATAGCATCGAGGTCTTGATAGCGAGGTGGGAACGTCTTAGCACGTAACTCTTTACGCGGATTAATAATATAGTTTTTAATCGTATATTTAACATCTCTCAAACGATGGTCTAGTATATAAAGCCACATGGAAGCTTCTTCTCGTAAGAAATGTTGTACAGGGTAGTTCTTCTTAGTGTATTTGTTAAATTTATCCCATTGATCTAATTCAAGTGCATAAGGTTCTTGATACCATTTAAACGGCCAGAACCATACTCGCTTCTCTCTTTCATTAAGAGGGAGCTCTAGATATTGTTTAACGGTGTGAGGTAATTTACTTGTACTCATTTTATTTTTGAGGTCCAAAGTATTCGTTAACTACTTTGAGAGCTGCATGTAACTTGACATAGTAATCGTAATCTTCTTGCTGATGAGGCTTGAGTTTTTTTTCGCATTTAAGGTCTGCAATATTATTCTTTATAATTGTAGTATGTTCTTTTAATATACGACCGACTAAGTCATCTGCAAATTCATTATTAATATCTAAGGTTATAGTGTTCATAAATTTATTCTATTATATTACAGTTATAAAAAAAGTCAACAAAAAAGTAATCAATCCCCCGAGAGCTGTTACACAGCTTTTTCATTTACTAAGATGGAAAAAGAGATTGATTACCATAAATATTTATTACTAAGATGGATAATGTCAATAATTTAATACCTGAAGGTGTGCGTATGGGCATATATAAAATAATTGCACCAGATGGATACTACTATATTGGTTCTTCTAAGAATGTACCGATTCGTATAAAGTCTCATTTTAATGACCTAAAAAATAATAGACACCACACCCGTTTATTGCAGCGTAAATTTAATGCTCACCCTGAATGGGCATGGTCTGTAGAGTTAATCGAACAAATTGAACAAGAAAATAAATTATTAAGTATAGAGCAAAAATATCTTGATATACATTGCGGATTACAATTATGTGTAAATTGTAATCCAATTGCTGCTAAACCACCAAGTAGAAAAGGCAAACCAAACCCTAATAAAGGTGTTCCAAACTTTAAAACTAGAGGTAGGCCAAGCCCTAGAAAAGGTGTTCCGAATCTTAAAGCTAGAGGTAGGCCAAGCTTTAAAAAAGGTAAATCATTATCACTTGAAACTCGCGCTAAAATAAGTGCAGCTAAAGCAGGTCATATTGTTACTGTAGAACAAAGAGTAAAGCAAAGTGCGGCTATGTCTGGTAGAAAGCTTGCGCCACTTTCATTAGAACATAAAATTAAAATAGGTTTAGCCAACAAAAATAGAAAGCTGACACCTGAAACTATTGCAAAAAGACAGGCTACTCGAGCAGCTAATAGACTTGCAAAGATTTATAATCCCTCCAACTCAATTAACCAGCTAGAATCGTTATATAAATAATCCCAAACAATCTCTTCTTGACCCTCGTGAGGTAGATTCATAGACTTAATAAAGCCATCAACAAGCTTATCTTGCTCTAGTTGATGAGCCGTAATAATTTCTTTAATTTTAACGATTTCTGCTTGTTGTTCTTTATTAATTTTAATTGTAACTTTCATAGTGGTATTATAGAGTCATTTTTAACTTAAGCAAGTCTAACCTTATACCTAAAGCGCATGCGCACGAAAATTGGTCATTTTTCTTGAAGGTAAGTTTATTAAGCTTAAATGGTTTCAAAACTCTATCTCCGTTCCAATATGATGTCTCGATTGAGATGTATCCAAGTTTACAGAGTTTATTACGTAGCTTTGTAAACTCAGGGTGGTCTTTAGTTCCATACGATTCTCCTTTAACGATGATCTTACCGAATAAATCGGCAAGCTCCATGTACTTGTTATCGGGTACCGAAGTAAAATATTCTCTCTTAAGTCTGAACTGTTTGACCGGGCTTTTCATATT
>CAITDW010000072.1 GCA_903891235.1 uncultured Candidatus Saccharibacteria bacterium | reverse complement strand
CTTCATCAGTAGTATTATCTGGAGTCTGACTAGCGAGAGATGATAGTACTGAATCCCTTATAGATTTTTTAGTGATACTACTGCTGCTTACGGCGAGAGATGTCTTATGATTGTTTTGAGATATATTGAATCCAACAAGACTAACTATGGCTATAACTGCAATAAGTAGTATCATTTCTATATGCGAAAAACCTTTTTGATTAAGCATAATCTTATTATATCAAAGATTATTTTTTTGGCTAAAAGAAGCTCCGGATTCATATTCTTTCGACCTATCAGATAAAGTTTTTTCTTTTAATAACAGAGCTAAAATAAAAATTCCAAAGCCTGCAGGAATGGCGATAATATAGATTGCTCTGAATGAAGCAGTAAAAGCAATCAAAATATCCTGGACTATGTAGCTCGGTAAATGCCCTAGTCCAGCAACTCCATTCTGTAAATGTTTAACGTCAATATTTACCTGGCCAGGGAGTAACTTATGAAGATTATAGGTTAACCTATTTGTTAAGACTGCTCCAAATATAGCCGTTCCAAGCGCTCCACCTAAAGTTCTAAAGAAAGTAACTGCAGCTGTGGCTGTTCCAAGATCAGACCTGTCGACAGAGTTTTGTACTGCCAGAACCATAATTTGAAGTAACATTCCTATTCCAAGTCCTAGTACGAGCATCCATACCGAAAGAACTAACTGACTGGTATTGATGGTTAAGTGACTAAATAACCAAAAACCAAAAGTCATTAATACCCCGCCAATTATTGGGAAAGGTTTATAGTGTCCAATTTTAGATATAAGACGTCCAGATATGATTGAGGCCGTAAACAGACCAAAGACCAAAGGTAGTAAATATAGTCCCGATTTAGTTGCTGAGTAGCCCCTGACAATCTGTTGATATTCTGGCAAAAAGATAATAGCTCCGAATAAGACTGCGCCAGATAATAAACTTAGAGCCAATGATATCCTGAATATGCTATTTTTGAATAATCTTAGTGGTAGGATTGGCTCTACGACCTTACCCTCGTTAATTATGAATAGAATGACTGATATAATAGCACCAATAATTAGTTCTTTAATTTGATATGATCCCCAATTATATGTATTTCCACCAAGCACTGTGACCAGTAAGGTGCAAACTATCGCCGAACCTAGAAGAACTGCACCTAAGTAATCTATCTTATGTTGGTTTTTATGAACTGGTATATGTAGTCGAGTGGCTATGGCAATTAAGGCTAGGATGCCAAGTGGAAGATTAATGTAGAAAATCCACCTCCATGATAGGTTATCTGTGAAAAATCCGCCAAGGAGTGGTCCAATAACGCTAGATAGACCAAAAACTGCTCCAAAATATCCCTGATAACGTCCTCTGTTCCTTGGTGGAATCACATCACCAATGATCGCAAAAATAAGAGAGATTAATCCTCCAGCCCCAAGTCCCTGTATTCCTCGAAAGATAATTAATTGATCCATATTCTGAGATAATCCACACAATACTGAACCAATCAAGAATAGGATAATTGCAAACTGGAATATCTTCTTTCGGCCATACATGTCACCAATCTTGCCGTAAAGTGGCGTGGATATTGTGCTAGTCAATAGATAAGCTGTTACGACCCAAGATAACTTATTCAGACCATGAAGATCTGTTACGATTCTAGGTAATGCTGTAGAAACAATTGTTTGGTCTAGTGCGGCAAGTAATAAGGCGAGCATTAATGCTGAGATAATGACCATTATCTCAGCATGAGAACGTTCTTCAGGAACTTTGTTTAACGTGTTTATTTTATTCTTAGACATGGCTCTTATTATATACTAAGCAGTATTCTTAATTTTCAAAACTTCCAGATTGTCGACTCCATAATTAGGCATAAACTTTATTTTTTCTAAGTAATTCTTTATGTGAACCCTCCTCGATAATCTCACCGTCTTTAATTACAAGAATTCTGTCGACTTCTTTAATCGTAGATAACCTATGCGCAACAATTAGAGTTGTTCGATCTTTGATTAATTTCTTTAGTGCGTCTTGAATCTTAGCTTCATTTTCACTATCAAGAGCACTTGTGGCTTCATCAAGAATCAGAATTGGTGAATTTTTAAGTATAGCTCTGGCAATAGCGACTCTCTGTCTTTGACCACCCGATAACTTAACTCCTCTTTCGCCGACTAAGGTATCGTAACCTTTTGGAAGTCCAACTATGAACTCGTGAGCATTAGCAAGCTTTGCAGCAGCTACTATTGCCTCATGATTAGAATCAAGATCACCATAGCCAATATTCTCAGCAATTGTTCTATGAAATAGAATTGGTTCTTGTGCTACGTAGGTAATCGCTCTTCTAAGATCACGTTGTTTAATATCTTTAATATCCTGATTATCTATTTCAATTGATCCTTTATCTACATCAATTGTCCGTAGAAGTAAGTTGGTAAAAGTAGTTTTACCTGAACCGCTTGGCCCTACTAAGCCTATTTTTTCACCTGGTTTAATGTGTACACTGAAATTATGAAACAGAGCACCACTGTTCTCATTGTGAGTAAAACTAATATCTTTAAAAACTATGTTGCCTCTATGAATATTAGACTTTACTGGTGTAATTGGATCCTTGATTTCATTTTCAACCGCCAGAGTATCGAGCATTTCCTGAGAATCAGAGAGCGCCTGATTAATATTTCTTATAGTACGGCTAAACATCATTAACTGACTGACTACAGCCGAGGAATATGCAATAACTAAATAAAGCACACTGGCGTTAGCATGAAGTGAAGTTACAGCGACTACTCCATAAATAAAAGCTATTATCCTAAAAGTATTAGTCATCGAATGGGATGTAATCTCATTTTTAAAAACTTCAATCGAAAGTGCTCTATGGAGACGTTTTACATTTTTTGAAGTCTTTTTGAACCTTTTGAGTTCATAGTCTTCATTTGCAAAAGCCCGAATATTACTGATATTTGTTATAGCGTCGGCAAGTTCTGCAGTTCTTCTACTCTCAGATTCAGAGACATCCATATTGTATTTTTGGGCATGTTTGATCCTACGATAGACGACAAAAAAGTAGAGTAGGATTACAATAATTATAATGACAGCAAATTTTATAGCTACAAAACTTAGCACTATAAGTGATCCAAGAATAGTAACAACACCTGGAATAATTGTCCAAAAAAGATCATCCATTAATCTTTCATGTCCTCGGATATACTTATTAACTTGATTGACTAGTGACCCACTAAATCTATTGGCATGAAAATTTTGGCCTTTATTTTCTAATTCCCAAAAAGCGTCTACAGACATGTCATGATGTACACTTTCTTCAAAGTGCCAGGCAGCTAGACTTTGTAAACGCCAAATAACTAAGCCTAGAAACATAAAGACTACAAACCATATAACGTAAGGTAATAAGTAGTTGAAGCTAATATTCGCATGCGAGGCATAGGCAAATTGCATCTTTAAAAATGCCCTTGATACTATAAATG
>CAITDW010000071.1 GCA_903891235.1 uncultured Candidatus Saccharibacteria bacterium | reverse complement strand
TATATGAAATTAATAAAAAAAATAAAATTCCAATATTAGTTGGGGGAAGTGGTCTTTATATCGATTCGGTTATCTTTGGCTATGATTTTTTAGATAATTTTAATCAAAAAGAAAAAGAAAAATTAAACAGTCTTAATAATAGTGATCTAATCAATATTCTGATTGAGAAAAAGTTAGAGCTACCAAATAACATCAAGAACAAAAGGCATCTAGTTAGTGCAATTATAAATAATGGAGCCATTAAAAAACGAATTATGATAGAAGACTGCCTAGTGGTTGGTCTAAAAATAGAGAAAAGTGTTCTTGAAAAGAGAGTCAAACAAAGAATTGAAAAAATGTTTTTAGAAGGTATAGTTCAAGAAGTTAAAAATCTGTCTGAATTATATGGGTGGGAAATTGAGCCAATGAAAACAATCGGCTACAGGGAATTTAAAGAATATTTTGAAGACCAAATTAATAAAGATGAATTAAAAAAGTTAATTCAAAAAGATACATTAAATTATGCAAAAAGACAAAGAACCTGGTTTAAAAGAAATAAAAATATTCATTGGATCACAGAACAGATTCAGGCAGTTGATTTAATAACAACGTTTTTGAACAAATACAGTATTTAACTTCTTCAATCTTTGATACAATGATTATATGATTGATCAATTGTTTGGTTCGAAAACTAGGGTAAAATTACTACAGTTATTTTATTCTAATCCTAATCGATCATTTTTTGTCAGAGAGATTACTAGAAAAATTGATGAACAGATAAATTCCGTACGAAGAGAGCTGGCTAATTTACTAAGCATTGGCATTATTATCTCTAAAAATGAAAATAATAAACTATTTTATGAAGTAAATCCTAGGTTTGAATACAATGGTGCATTATCTAATATTTTTGCTAACAAAAAAAATGTTGGTAATGATAGCCCGGACAATAGTAATGATATGTATAATTTTAAATCACTCGGACATATAGATTTAGCTTTATTAACGGGTCAATTTACTCACGATGAAATTAGTGGAGTAGATTTACTAATAGTAGGTGATATAAATAAAAATAAAATGGATAAATTCATCCTAGAATTAGAATCTAAGGAAAATAAAGCAATAAGATATGCGGTTATGGATTTAGACGAGTATAATTATAGAGAGCAGGTTAAGGACAGATTTATCTCAAATATTATTAAATCTAAGAAGCAGGTTTTAATAGATAAGAGTAAAGTTTTATTGGATCAGGATATTTAAATTAAATCATAAGGAATTACAATGGAAATACAGTTTTACGGCGCAAATTGCATAGCAATCAATTATAAACAGGCACGAGTTGTCATAGATGATAACTTATCCTCTCTAGGATCTAAAGCAATTACAAAATCTACGGATATTTCCTTATTCACATCTTATGAAATTGAGAGTAAGAATAATGGAGTCCAAGGTAGGATTGTCATTGATGGACCAGGTGAATATGAAGTTGGTAAGATTTTCATTTATGGAATAGAGGCAAGATCACACTTGGATGAATCCGATGGACATTTAGCAACCATATACAAGCTTATTATCGGTAATTTGAATGTAATCATACTTGGACATGTTTATCCAGAATTAAATGATAAACAACTAGAGAATTTAGGCATGGTTGATGTACTCATTCTGCCTGTTGGTGGTCACGGCTATACGCTTGATGCACAAGGAGCTAATAAATTAATTAAGGCTATCGAACCTAAGATTATCGTCCCAACTCATTATGCCGATAAGAGCCTCAATTTTGAAGTACCTCAAGATAATCTAGAAGATGTTTTAAAAAACTTGGGCATGACTCCAGCTGAAACAATATCTAAGCTTAAATTAAAGTCATCAGACATAATTGACGTAAGAAAACTTATAGTTCTAGAGAAGAGCTAAATATATTAAATTAATTTTTTCTTTTTAAGAGTTCTTAGGGCTTGAGTTGAAATTTTGAGCTTAATCTTTTCACCGTTAATTGTAACTGTTTTTGTCTGGAGGTTTGGCTTCCAGGTTTTTTTAGTATGACGCATAGAAAAACTGACATTATTGCCAAATTGTTTCCCTTTACCAGTTATGTCACATATATTCATGTTTATTCCTTATGAACGTTAAGATATTATTCTATATTATTTTAACTGTTTCGTCAATATCTAATAAATTTAAATAATTATAAGGATAATTGATATAATGTAATAATGTTTGATAATTTAACGGCGATTCAAATTGCGGCAGTAGTAGTAACAATCCTTATATCTATGGGTTTTCACGAGGCGATGCATGCTTTCGTTTCTCATTGGTTGGGTGACTCAACTGCAAAAATGGAGGGTAGGCTTACTTTAAATCCATTAAAACACGTAGATTTATATACTACAATATTGTTGCCTTTAGCCCTCATTATTATACATATTCCTCCTATTTTTATAGCTAGACCTGTTCCTTTTGACCCCGAAAATGTTAAATTTGGAGAATTTGGAGTTGCTTTGATTGGGTTATCTGGCCCATTAACTAATTTACTGCTAGCTATTCTTGGTTCGGTTTTATTCAGATTATCTGGACAAAATCCATCAACTCTATCTTCTTGTATTTTACTTTTTGTAGACATAAATATTTTATTTTTTATTTTTAATCTTATTCCTATTCCACCTTTGGATGGATCCAGGGTTCTTTATGCTTTCGCTCCACATCCGCTGCAAAAAATAATGCGCCAGATAGAATCATTTGGATTTATATCAATCTTGATCGTTTTTCTTCTTTTTATGCAGTTTTTATATCCTGTAATAAATTTTCTAAATAATTCATTATCTAAATTATTGCTTGGTTGATTATTAAGTAACATCTATAATAAGAGAGCTGAGTTGCTTCGTTTATATGATTATCTTAATAACATAAATTAGGGAGCCTGAGATTATATAAGATCGTGGTCTTATATTGAGGGCACCCACCTGTGATTCTGCAGGCTAATCATTACGGAGCACTCAGCTATCGGGGTGTAGCGCAGTTGGCTAGCGCGTACGGCTGGGGGTCGTGAGGTCGCCGGTTCAAGTCCGGCCATCCCGACCATTAAATTAAAAATAAGGACAATATGTGGAAGACTAAAAATAATACTTTATACAAAAAATTTATATTTAAAGATTTTGATAATGCTTTTGAGTTCATGAAGCAAGTCGCAGTAATTGCAAAAAAAATTAACCATCATCCCAGATGGGCTAATGAATGGAATATAGTAGAATTTTGGTTGTCAACTCACGAAAAGGGAGATATGGTCTCAGAAAAAGATATTGATCTTGCTAAACTCATAGATGAAATATACATAGATAACAGTATTCATGAGAATCCCAATAATAGCTTACCTGGACTGAAAATATATACAGATGGGGGCTCAAGAGGAAATCCTGGTCCTTCAGCTAGTGGATATGTTATTTTTGACGATAAGGATAATATAATCTTTAAGAAAGGTGTCTATCTTGGCATAACAACCAACAATAAAGCTGAATATACAGCCCTAAAGTTAGCTTTAGAAAAGGCTCTAGAGTATTCTCCTAAAACTATTAATATTTTTATGGATAGTTTACTGATCATTAATCAGATGAAAGGCATATACAAGATTAAAAACGAAGATCTACTCATCATTTATAAAGAAATACGTGAAATATTAAAAAAGGTAGAGAACAAAACTTTTACACATGTACCTAGGGCCTTAAATAAAATTGCTGATGCAGAGGTAAACGCTGCCTTAGATAAAGCACTAGCATAAATTTAATAATATGCTATAATTATATTACCAGATTTTCGACTAGTCACTTGCGTACGCAAGAGGAAAGTCCGGGCAGCATAGGGAAAGGCAGTTGTTAACGGCAACCAAGGGTAACCTTAGGGAAAGTGCCACAGAGACTATACCGCTCAATTTATTGAGTAAGGGTGAAAAGTACGGACCTAAAAATCTGTTTTTCTAATTGGTGACATTTAGAGATGGTAAACCCTGCCTGCTGCAAGGAGATGAATTTTACCATTATGGTTAGTTCCCGCTATATTCATCATTAATCCGCTCGATCCAGATGGCAACATCTAGACTAGATAGATGACTAGATAAACAGAACCCGGCTTATAGATTGTCTGGTACTAAAAAAAGCTCCATAATGGGAGCTTTTTTTAATGATAGTTTTTTTTATTTTGCTTTAGTTGCTAATGAAATTATTGCCTTCATTACAGACGGCTCATTAACTGATAGTTCGCTCATAATTTTTCTGTCTATTGAAATGCCCGATCTTTTTAGTGCATTAATGAATTTACTATAAGTAGTGCCGTTTAATCTAGCAGCTGCATTAATTCTTGTGTTCCAAAGTTGTCGAAAATCTCTTTTTCTATTTTTTCTGTCTCTTGTAGCATTTTGCAATGATTTTGTAATTGCTTGCTTTCCTCTTCGTATGCTAGCTCTGTTTGAATGAGTCATACCTTTCGTAGCTTTTCTTATCTTCTGGTGTCTGTGGTGGGTTGTAACCCCTCGTTTTACTCTCATATTAAACTCCTAATTTCGTCTTAATCATTCGGCTATTAGTATTATTTGCAGTCTGAAGGCTAGCAATTTTACGTTTCGCAGCCCCAGACTTTTTCTGCATGAAGTGATTGCTATTAATTCTTCGAGTACGAACAATACCGTTCTTAGATATTTTTACTCGATCTTTAGTTCCGCTATGCGTCTTTAGTTTTGGCATTATTGTTACTCCTTATTACGAAATTGAGTTGTTTACCAGCAAATTGTGGCTGTTGATCAATTATTATTGTATCTCCCAGTATTGCAATCATCTTATCTGCCAAGGTGAATCCAATATCTTTGTGTGCTAGCTCTCTACCACGATAGATGACAGTTATTTTTACCTTATTGCTAGAATCTAGAAACTTCTTAACCTTATTGAGCTTAACATTCATATCATGCTCACTTATTTTAAGCCCAAAGCGCATTTCCTTAAGCTCAACTAATTTATTGTTTCGCTTAGTCTTTTGGTTCTGTTTAGTCTTTTGATAATTAAACTTTCCCCAATCGATTATTTTAGCAACAGGTGGCTTAGCATCTGGTGATATCTCAACAAGATCTAAATCTCTTTCTTCAGCAAGCTTTAAAGCCTCTTGCCTTGAAAACACGCCTAACTGGCTACCATCTTGATCAATAACTCTCAATTGTGATGCCTGAATGGATTGATTCAGACGAGTGCTCTTGCTGATATACAAAACTCCTTCGTCATTAACTTAAATATTATTACTAGGATTATAACAGATTGAGCAACTAAGAGCAATATCTTAATATAAATTAAAAAACCGGTTCAATTATAGCTGAACCGGTTAGTATATTTTTTTTGTTTAGATTTGTTTAAGGTGTTTCTTTTTTGGAACAACGGCTTGCGAGAAGCCGTTGTTGCGATGTCATTTTTGTTTTGAGTACTTAATTTATTCAAGCACCATCACTATCTTATAAAATAGTGTATTAGCATGTCAACAAGATTTAAGCATAAAAAAAATAAAGCTGTGTATAACTTTTTTATTTTTGATGTTATTTTTCAATAACTAAATGATAATTATTATTCAGTAAGTTTAATTAATATTTTCGTAAAAACCTATATTTATTTTTAAGTTCAATATAATATAATTTAGATCG
>CAITDW010000070.1 GCA_903891235.1 uncultured Candidatus Saccharibacteria bacterium | reverse complement strand
TATCAACAGTTTCGTGAAATTTTTCCAGTGATTGACTAACTAAATCTTGATTTATAGGAGTTATTTTAGACGATAGGATTTCATACTGTCTTTTATGGATTATTTGGCCTAGAAAATTGAGTGCAGTCGGACTAAATCTTCTTTGCTTTAAGAATTCGTTTTGATCATCTTGCGAATAAGTAGTGAAAAGACTATCAAAATTATTTTCTTTAATGTATTCATCCTGCTCTTCGATGAGTTCTTGCTGTGCTACTAGGTATTGTTGATGATCAGGACTATTTTCATCTAAGACGGTTTCATTAAATCTTTCCAGACCTTTTAACTCTCTTTCGAAATTAATAATGTCCAGTTCAGTAGGTTCAGTATTATTTGAGTTATTTGTCTGTTGTTCTTGTTCCATTTTGTTTTAAAACTTAAATAAATTTTCTATTACCCAAATTATACTAGGTATTGAAATTTTTTGGTTCAAAATTAGGTTATTTTGATTTGAGTCTGTGACAATAGTTCCAACATTGGTTCCGCTTTTTGTAAGGTAATTTATCTTTTTAAAACTATAACTAGATTTAATTTCTTGATTACCCCAAAGAATATACTGATTTCCAGAGGACGCTGTAATACTAAATTTTTGATCTGACCATGGGGCTTTGTAGTAACCAACGACTTGATTAGCTTTTGGAAAAGTATTAACGCTATAGTTATTTAGAGAATCTTTTATTAATCCCTGGCTATCCTTTAAAGCTGCATAGAGTGAGGGTCCTCCCATAACTGCGCCCACAGTAATACCTTGTTTGTTTGAGCCAGGGATTGTATTTTTTGCAGCAAATAAAAACGCTCCTTTATCTTCATCGTTGTTACCAGTCTTTATGCCAATTATGCCTTCTTGGCCAATCATAGTGTTATAATTCTTTACTAGTCCTGCAACTGGAATTATTGCTGTTTTTTCTTGAACAATTTTACTAATAACTGGATCTTTTAAGGCAAGTTTTCCAATTTTTACTAAATCTTCAGGGGTTGAGGTTGATAATGGAGAAAAACCACTGGCATCAGAACTGATGAGAGTATTATTGATACCATATTCTTTAAGTGTTTTATTGGCAAAAGCAATGTAATTATGAAGAGTTCCAAATGCCCAAATTGCTAAACTATCTGACATATTACACGAGGAAGGAATCAATATTGCCTCTAGTGCATTGTATTCACTAATTTTCTCACCATTATTCACAGGAACTACAGAACCATCGAGCTGTACATATGAATCATAAATAGCTACATCATTCTGGCCTAAAGTGATTAGAGGCCCTTGTTGATTTAGGGCTAATGGATATTTCTTAAGTACCATAAGAGCCGTTACAACTTTAGCTGTTGAGGCTGTCGGTATTGGAGTTGATGGGCCATTTGTCAGTATTTGGCTTTGATCCGATATACTTAAGGCTGCTTCGGTTGTATCAGGCCAATTTATATTTTTCGATTGGGATGATAATGGTTGAAGAGTATGCATTACTTGAATTTGATAGATTGGTTTAATGTATCCATAAGCCAAAATACCTATTAACAAAATAGATATGAGTACGACTATTTTTCTTTTATTTTGTTTTTTGGTTTTTTTCATTTATGTATATTTTACCACTCAAGAGCGTAGAAGTTTAAAGATAAAATTGGTATAATATAAATATAAATTTTATAAGGAGAAAATCATGACATCAATATGGATTTTAATAGCAGTTCTAGTAATTGTTATTATTGTAGCGGTATCGATTTATAATGGTCTTGTTAGAACTAATGTTAGGGCCGATGAAGCTTGGAGTGATATCACAGTACAGCTTAAAAGACGTTCTGACCTAATACCTAATCTAGTTCAAACTGTTAAAGGTTATGCAACTCACGAAAAAACAGTCTTTGAAGATGTAACTGAAGCACGAGCTAATATTATGTCTGCAAAAGGTCCAGAAGCTACTGCAAAAGCTGAAAATGCCTTTCAGAGTACAATGAAAAGCCTATTTGCGGTTGCAGAAAATTACCCACAACTAAGAGCTAGTGAAAATTTTCAGGAACTACAGGCTCAGTTAGTTGATACAGAAGACAAGATCCAAGCTTCTAGAAGATTTTATAATGGTATGGCTAGAGACTTTAATACCAAAAGAAAGGTATTCCCAACTAATATTTTTGCTGGCATGTTAGGTTTTATAAAAGACCGTGAATATTTTGATGTTGACGAAAGTGAAGAAAAGTCTATTCAGCAACCAACAAAAGTCGATTTTAATACTAAGTAAACTGAACAAAGATTTAATTAATCTGGAAGTGATTTATGTATAGTCAAATTAGCTCTAATAAAAGAAAAACTATTCTTATAATGGCAGTTTTCTTTTTAATCATAGGTGCCCTAGCAGCATTCTTGGGATACCTTTATAGGGATATTAGCCTAGTCTACATCGTTTTAACTATTGGAACTGTCTATGCATTTATTAGTTATTGGGCAGGTACAAGATGGAGTCTAGCTTTAAATGGTGCCCAGGAGATACAAAAAAAGGACAACCCAAGATTATGGCGAATTGTTGAAAACCTATCCATTACTGATGGACTGCCAATGCCCAAAGTCTATATAATTAATGATCCAGCACCAAATGCTTTTGCGACTGGTCGCGATCCAGAACATGCTTCAGTCTGCGCAACATCTGGTCTTCTTGATATCATGAATGACCAAGAATTACAGGGAGTTTTTGCTCATGAAATGTCACACGTTAAGAACTATGATATTCGTGTTGCAATGATATCTTTTGCTTTAGCAGCAGCCATAACAATAATTGCCGATTTCATAATTCGAATCACTATTTTTAGTCGAGACGAAAGGGAACAAAACCCAGTATTTTTAATTGCTGGAATTATTGCTGTTATCTTAGCTCCAATACTTGCAACAATGGTTTCTTTGGCGGTATCTAGACGGCGTGAGTATCTTGCCGATGCTTCAGGAGTATTAGCTACTCGCTACCCTGAAGGCCTTGAAAGCGCCCTGAAGAAAATTCAGGCAAGTGGATCAATTCTTCAAAAACAAAATACAGCTACAGCACATTTCTTTTTTGCTAATCCGTTAAAAGAACATAGCATTACTAATCTATTCTCTACTCATCCTCCGATTGATCAAAGAATTGCAAGATTAAAGAAGATGGAAGATCACCAGTAGTCTAATATGCCAAAAGTAAGCAAAGCATCTCCCAGTAATCTCCGGTCAACTAGGCGTGCAAAAAAAACTGAAACTAAAAATAAGCTTCAGGCCTTAGATAGTAAAAAAATATTAGGTCCTTTCAAACTCTTAAAAGAGAGTCTTAGTATTTTAATAAG
>CAITDW010000069.1 GCA_903891235.1 uncultured Candidatus Saccharibacteria bacterium | reverse complement strand
ATCTACCTGTAGTAACTGGTTAGCTCCGTTGAATGTGTTGCCCGCCTGAGTAACGCTTGCTCCAAGTCCAACACTAACATCGCCTGCAACTCCACCACCAATAAGTCCAGCCCCAACCGTTACGCCTGTGATAGTACCAGCACCATTAGGCAAAGAAACAGTTATTTCATTCGTTGCTGGATTAGTCGATATAGAAACATTGTTTCCAGCGACAATATCAATATTGCCTCCATTATTAGTTATCCCATTGATTGATGAAACAACATTTGCCTGGAGTGCGCTTAATGGAATAGTCTGTCCCAGAAGAGTGACGTCTGGAGACAGTAGACTATTATTGATTTGTCCTGAATTTATATTATCTGCGTTTAGATCAGTCAAGTTCGAACCACTTCCATTGAATGATCCTGCCGAAATAGATCCTTGAGAACTTATACTACCTGTGGTGTTTACATTACCGGAACCATTAAAATCTCCTTGAAGATTGAGATTACCTTTTGCGCTTATATCCCCCGAGCTACTAAGATTCCCTTTTGTGCTTAAACCACCCTGTACATTAACATCGCCGTTAAGACTAATGCTCTGAAAGCCAGATTGATTATAGAGTAATGCAGCCTGGTTTGAATTCTGCGGAGTTTTGATAGTGATTGTCTTGGAAACAGAAGCAGAATTAAGAGAAGCAACCTTTTTGTTGTTATTGTGACTTAGAGCGTAAATTGCACCAAGTGACAGTCCGGCCAAAATAGTCAATGAACCAAGAGCTAAACCAAATGACTTCAATAGTTTAGTACCGGCTGGTTTTTGTTTCGGGTTATCTTGTGAGTTCTTTGTGTTAGTGAAAGTAAGGTTATTTAAATCTGAGATTGGTTTGTCACTAATAGTATCGATAACCTGATCATCGCTAACATTCAATGATTGTATCTTTTGTGGAGAATTATCAGCACTAGCCTTGCCCTCATTAGAAGACAGGCCATTTACATTTTGGTCAGTGACGTGGGTTTTAGTATCTATCTGACTACCCCCACTACTCTGTGTTTTATCACCTGGTAGCATCCAAAAAATTCCCCTTAAATGGTTATATATATTTTAGTTGCTACATAAGCTTAATACAAGTAGTATTATTATTAAAATGGGCTATAAAAATTTATAAATTTAGTTTTATACACAGGCTATATATTTGCAAAGACTTCAACCACATCGTCGTTAACATAAATTATTCCCTTGCTAACTCCGATACTCTTTGGCCCGTCGGAAGAAACAACCTCTACATCTCCACTGCTTATTAGACCGACAAAATTACTATGTCCCGGTAATATGTCAAAAGGACCCGATGCATCTTTTGCAGAAACAGAATTAGCCTTTCCTTCAAAAAAAATTTCAAACGGAGATATGAATTTAACATTTAGCAAATTATCTGGTTCATTATTGGACATTTTGTACATCTCCGTCTAGGATATTCTTGATATTTAATAAATTATCCTCTCTTTTTACATATTCTCCCGGCCTTCCATTAAGATCCTCAGTGACAAACATTGATTGCGCAAAATATTCTATTAATTTCATAGCTAGATGATAATCATTTCTATCTTGTTCAGATAGTTCAGATTCTCCAATTACGGCGATAATGCCTTTGAGAGATTCGTATTTTTGTAAGACTTTTTTAACTCTTTCTACTAGTTGATAATGCATTGAGCCAACTATTTCCTCGGAGACCAGAGACGAATTGCTTTGCAATAAATCAATAGCTGGCAAAATTCCGCTTTCAAAAACTGATCTAGATAAAACTATCACTCCATCTAATTGTTGGGATATTTCCACAACAGCTGGATCGGAAAGATCATCTGATGGAATAAAAACAGATTGTACAGTAGTAATTGATCCATTGTCATTGGTGTCCAATAGCTCCATGAATTTTTTAAGATCAGAATACATCGTTGGTTGATAGCCACCTTCGGCCGGAAGTTCTCCAATCATATTAGATAATTCATTGTTAGCTTGGATGTGTCTATAGATGTTGTCAATAAAAAACAGTATGTCTTTCTTTTGGTAATCTCTCATGTGTCTTGCTGATTTTGCAGCCGTAATGCCAACTAGCGACCTCATAGCTGCATTCTCATTCATTTGACCTAAGTACATTACGCTTGAATCTAAAAGCTTTTTTTCCTTGAGAGTATTATATAGTTCGTGACCTTCTCTCATTCTTTCGCCAATCCCAACAAAATAGGTCAATGTATCTTTTTTATTACCTATATTATGCATTATTTCAGTTGTCAGAACAGTTTTTCCAACCCCGGCACCTCCAATAATCCCAATTTTTCTACCCTTCACAAACGGGGTAAAGAAATCTATAGCCTTGATTCCGGTCTCAACTATTTCATTGCTTATAATCCTAAATTTACGATCTGATTTAACATCTTCAAATATGTTAGTCTGAGTTTCAATACTAAAATCTTTTTTATCAATATCTAGTGTATTACCTAGAGAATCAAAGACATGGCCTATAGTTTTTTGTCCTACAGGTACATTTAGTCCCGTATTTAGATTCAAAACCTTAGCGCCCTTACTTATTTGATTAGACCCAGTTAAATTAAGGCATTTAATAATATATTTATTTTCATATGTGATTACCTGCAAAAGTACATCAGGATATTCTTCAAGGCACAGCATGGTGTTTATGGAGGGTTTATTT
>CAITDW010000068.1 GCA_903891235.1 uncultured Candidatus Saccharibacteria bacterium | reverse complement strand
CTTTTTTTTTGCGTATTTCTCCGCCCAAAAGAAGCAAGCATCCTCTATTTCTAGAGTTGCCTTTCTAAATTGTGTAAGTATATCATCATTATTTTTATACAATGTAAATGTAATACTACAATACTCACCACCTGTTTCAATCTGATTATAGAAATAATCTTTTACTAGTTTCCAATTAGTAAGATTATATCTTTGTCGATCCATATATATATATTATAGAAAACTAAATTATTTTTCTTAAATAAACATAAATGTTTATTTGGGAGGGTAAACCCTCCGTTCATCATTACCATCAAGAGAAGTAATGATGAAGTCCTCCGGACAGCAGCTAAGATCTTTAAATAAACTATCATTCTAAGATATTAATATAAGTGTATATGGGCAAAAGAAAGTAAGCATGAATAAATTCATGCGAGGGGGGCTAAACCCCCTTCCCTAATTCTATCCGCCCTTGCCCTCTCACCGGACTCGAAAGGTCGAGCTCCAGTTAACAAGAGCATAAAAGTTTATAATTAAGGAGCTACGTAAGGTATCTCATCTCCTGAAGAGTTTGAAACATATAAGATCACATTAGCACTATCAGTTATAGTTCCGTGAACATCTATAAACTCAGGATCAATAGGAGCAACAAGGGGTAAATCCCAATCCGCCATATTTTGAACTAAATTAGGGTCTTGTTGTTCTTTGAAAGAAACGAAATAAGTTATATCAAAACGCAATATCAAATTATTAGGTGTAGTGTTACAATACCAATCACGAACACCAAACTTAACCCCATAAAGAGGACTATCAATTTGTGTGCAATTAGTCCAAGGAGCTTTTTGAATCAACATCGGGACACTAGCTAGTTGTCCATTTACAGAGTTATAATTAACTCTTGGTATAAATTCAAAAGTAAAAGGCTTATCTAATCGATGAGTCTTTCCTCTTCTCGCCCAAATATTATTAGGATTAGCGGGAGGTTGAGTGCTATTATCATCGTAATCGTGAACGATTCTCATCTGAGGAATACAACCTGCCCCTGTCACGTCTGCTACATTATTCAGTGGTATCACCTTAACCTTAATCTTATTTACTTTATAACGATCCCATAACTGAGACATTCTAAATGCTTGAGGACAATTATTTAAATTAAATATAAATGCTCCCATAAAGTTGCATATATTGTTAACGTTTTTAACTACAACGCCTAAAAGATTCCCATTTCCAAAAGCCGTTGGAGTAGAAAGATTAGCTGCTCCAAAGTTAAGTATACCTGTGCTTTGACTCATAATCTTATGATTAGCCCTATCAGGATAGCTAATAATCTTTCTAGACTTACCTTTATAAGTCTTTCTTCCTTTCTTTCCTTTTCCTTTCTTGTGAAACATATATATATATTAGTTAAGATAATTATTGTAACAATAAATCTTTTTGTACTTCAGTAAACATTTTATCATTTTCAATTATTTCTAATAAATAATTTTTTCTTTTTGAAATATTCTGAAAATGTAAAATTGACATTTTCTTAGAATCTGGAAACTTAAAAAGAACATTAATCAAATCTTTAAAAGGGTAACCTTGGCATGTTCCACCGTAAGGTAACTCTTTAATTAGATCGTCATATTGTTTCAACTTAAATTGTGATCCAATATATTTTGAATGAGTACAAAACTTTTTTACTTCATTATGAAAATATGGAAAATCCAAGTAATTATTTAATTTAATAAAACCATGGAAGTGTATGTTGAAAGTCTCTGTGAGTTCAGGAATAATTATTAATTCCTCGAAATAAGGACTTACCTCATTTCTTGTCCCCCAGAGCTCCTTTTTTTTTGCGTATTTCTCCGCCCAAAAGAAGCAAGCATCCTCTATTTCTAGAGTTGCCTTTCTAAATTGTGTAAGTATATCATCATTATTTTTATACAATGTAAATGTAATACTACAATACTCACCACCTGTTTCAAT
>CAITDW010000067.1 GCA_903891235.1 uncultured Candidatus Saccharibacteria bacterium | reverse complement strand
TTAGAAATTTCAGTACAAAAGATGGATTGCTGAGCAATCACGTATTCAGTATTTATGAAGATGAAAACAATGTTATCTGGATTGGGACATCAAAAGGGCTAAACAAAATTGCAAATAATAAAATTATTAAAGTCTCAGATTCCAATTCCAATCAGGTCTCTATCTATAGTATCCTTCAGAACAAAAAAGGTGAGCTTTGGCTTGGTACTTCCAATGGAATATTAATTTATAATGGAAAAGCCTTTACTCCTTTTATTAAGAATGAAATAATTGGCAAATTTCCCATATGGAGCATCAAACAGGATAAACTTGGTAACATATGGATTGGCTCACTTGGTAATGGTTTGTTTTGTTATAATGGAAATAAAATAATTCGCTTCGGCACATTTGATGGATTAAACGATTTAAAGAACCGTGATATTCTTATTAACGACAATACTGTATGGGTAGCCACTTATAAAGGTATTAACGTAATTAATATTAAAAGTGCTTTTACTTCAAAACAAAAAATAGAAACTCTTGAAATAAACGGCAAACCCTATCTTGAAACCACTTACCGTATTTATAAAGATTCAACCGGAATTATCTGGATTGGTAATTATAATGGAGTATTGAAACTGGAAAAAAATAAAGCCAAACTAATTTCAAAAAATAATGGATTGTGTAATACTATTATTGATGCGATAATAAAAGATAAAGAAGGGAATATGTGGTTTGGCTCATTTGGCGGAGGACTGAGCAAATACAGGAATAATATGTTTATTAATATTAATGAGCAACAAGGACTGATTAATAATAATGTAACGGCATTCCTGAAAGACAGTAAAGATAATCTGTGGATTGGAACACAGGCAGGAGGAGTTTCGAAATTAAATTATAAAGCGTGGATAACAAAAGACACCCTGATTTTTCAAAATTTTAATTCGCAAAAAACAGCATTGGCTTCAAATGCAATTACAGGAATTTGTGAAGATAAAAAAGGGAACATCTGGTTTTCCACTGTCGCTTCTGGCGTTAGTAAATACGATGGCAATGGATTTGTTAATTATGATATGCATAATGGATTATCCGGCCAGCAGATTCAGGTAATTATAGCAGATAAAAAAGGAAACGTTTGGATTGGAAGTGAGAAGGGTGTTGATAAATATAATGGTGAATCATTTACTTCCTATACTTATCCGCAGGGAGTAAGCGCAATTTACGAAGATGATTTAGGATATATCTGGTTTGGTTCCTCCGACAAAATAATAAAGTATGATGGAAAAACATTTACAAATATAATACGCTCAGAAGGGTTTCCACAAATAAAGAATATAGTAAAAGATAAACTTGGTTATATTTGGTTCAGTACAGATGCCGGGGCATCTGTTTTCAATGGAAAAATTTTCCATACTATAAATGAAAGTGATGGATTAAGTTCCAATTCAGTAGATTTTATCAGGCCTGACATGGATGGAAATTTGTGGATGGGAACTAATAAAGGGTTGGATAGGCTTGATTTGGATGAATATGTTAATCAAAAAGAAGTGGTATTAACTCACTTCGGAAAAGAGGAAGGATTTATAGGCGGAGATTGCAACCCCAACTCCTTTTATAAAGAATTTGATGGCAAACTTTGGATTGGCACATCCAATGGAATAGAGCTATTTGATCCTAAATTAGAAATCAAAAATCACATTGAACCTCAATTGCAATTAACCGGAATTAGACTGTTTTTAGAAAACGTAGATTTAACTAAATATTCAGATAGCTTAAGAAACGGGATACCTCAAAACTTAAAATTAGAATACAATAAGAATCACATTACATTTGATTTTATTGGCATAT
>CAITDW010000066.1 GCA_903891235.1 uncultured Candidatus Saccharibacteria bacterium | reverse complement strand
TTCTAAAATGCAAGTGCCAGAGGCTAAGCTACCAAACAAAAACGAGGGCTTTATACCAAAGAAGACATCTCAAGAAGAGTCAACCAAAATAGAATTAGAAATCAATGCAACGGAAATTGATAAAACCCCACCACAGACTAGCAAAACAGCAGGTATGAAAAAAAAGACAATGAAGCCTAAAAATGAGATAGTGCCTAATATTGGATTTTAACTTGTAATAGATAACAGCTTATTGTACAGTATTATTGTACAACTAACCGCAAGAACAAATTATGGAAAAAGTCTCATATTCATACGCTAGGCAACACCTTAGCACCATTCTAAACCAAATCACCGAGGATTCAGAAGTATTTTGTGTTGAACGTAAGAACGGTAAGCAAGTTATTATGATTGATAAAGATAACTACGATAGCTTATTTGATACGGCTTACTTGCTAAGGTCACCTGCTAATGCTAAAGAACTGTTCCAAGGTTTAGATGAAGCCAATAAAAATATAGGCGTTAAAATTGAGCTTTGATATTTTTTGGACGCCTACTGCTAAATTACATTTAGAACATTGGATAAAAAACAATCCTAAATTTGTAGAGAAAATACGTGTCCTTTGTCAAAATATATCAAACACTCCGACTCAAGGTATAGGGAAGCCAGAACACCTAAAATTCTTAGGTGACAATATCTGGTCTCGTAGAATTGACCAAGAGCATAGACTAGTCTACAGAATCTCTGAAAAAAAAGTATTTATTATCCAAGCAAGGTATCATTATTAACCATCTATATTACGGTTTCTTTGACTCCATTCTAAATTATATGCGTCATATTTTACGCCTGTCTTTTCATTTACAAAATGATTTTTTCTAATATCTTTCATCTTCAGTTTAGCTAATATTTCCAATCTCTTTAAATAATTTTTCATATTTTCTGTTGATACGGTTGGAATGGTACCATCATGATATAAGAAAATCTTATTTAGATTATCTGATTTATTCCAAGATAACTTAACGGCAGTAGCTTTTGATAGTCTTAAAAATTTTACTTCTATAGGATAATCTTCATAAATTAAATATTCATTTGTAGAAAATCCTATAGGTTTATAATTTCTATTCAAAACAATATAACCCCCACTAGCATGTTTCAATAAACAATAAGGTAAATAAATTTTTCTAAAGTCTAAACTCATTCGCTTAATTTTTAAATTTTATTGTAAAAAACACATCATAAACATGATAAAATGTTTTTATAATTTATACAATTAAATACTCATAGAATGCGAGCGTTCCATTTGTCTTTGCTGCTCTAGGTGCTGGTCTATTACATGATCCATTTTTTCTATAGGTAATAATTTATGATCCACATATTCTTTCCAATGTTCTAAGTATTTTACTACACAGTCAAAGTCCTGTCCTTGGTGCTTTATCGTTCCACCTGCTAAAATCTTATTGCAATGTTTTGTTAGCAAAGAACGGTGGTGATCGTAGCAAACCTGACTAATATTTTCATGCATCTTGTCTATAGAGTTAGCTGATTTAAAATGTGTCATTAACTCATCCCTAGATAATATCTTGGCTTTAAATGAATAATTAGCGGTGTTGAGCAGATTATTCATTTCATCGTTAACTTTAAACTCATGAGCTTGCTTAATAATATTTAGTAGAGACTGCTCGTGTCCTTTATGCTGTAAATTATCTTGTAACCCAGCTAAGTACTCTTGTTCTTTTTGTAATAAATGAAACACCTCTTTAGCGGTAGTTGCTTCGTCTTTTTGCTTAGCAATATCGGCTATATTTTTATGAATACTATGAGCCTCAACTTCCTGATCCAGCTTTTTATTAAATTCTCTTAACCCATTAGTATTATGCAATTCTTTAAGTATATCCTTATCAGACTTAAACCCATCAGATAGTAATTGCTTGCTAGACTCATGCATTCTACTAAATACACCATCTTCTTTAAATAATTGAGCTTCCTTACAAGAAGCTAAAGCCTTCGGAAAAGCGTATGGATATTTCAAGTTTTTATCTAATTCAGCATAGAAGTTCACCTTTTTACTTATAGCATTTAAGGCCTCGTCTACAGTTTTGGCCTCTTTTATTTCATACTCTAGGCTTTGGTATTGCGCATTTAATTTTTGACTTGCAAGCTCTATATCTTTGATGATAGCAACATGCTTCTTTATAGCAGGCTCTAGTATCTCACGTACCTTAGCTTCACCAGCTTTGCCTTGTTCTTGCAATATATCGTTGAAATCACCATGATGCTCAGGCCTTACAACGCTAACAGACGAGAGCTTGCTCAGAATATCATAAGCCTTATCTATGGTATTATTGGTAATATCGTTCTTACCGTCATTATCAGCAGCAATAATTACTTGCTCACCATCCTCAGGCACATAATTCTTAATGTTGCTAATACCTAGAGCGCATACTATTCTCACATCAATTCCACTCTGTTTTAGAGATAAAGCAGTCTCTATCCCTTCCGCTATAATTGTTATGTTATGAGGATTGCTCTTTTCGTCCCCGTTACTGATATTTACGAACGAACCAGATATAGTACCGAAAGACTTCCTAGGTATGGCAATATCAGCTTTATTATTTGTCTTACTATCAAGTAGCAAGTACTGACCTCCCGTAAT
>CAITDW010000065.1 GCA_903891235.1 uncultured Candidatus Saccharibacteria bacterium | reverse complement strand
ATTAATAATAAAATATTTGATAACTATAGTGAAATAGTCCATAAAATTGCATTATATTTAACAGAAAATTCGTCTGTTCCTAATGAAAATAGAAATACTGCATTCAAAAATTCTATCAAAGCTCAAGCATGTGATACGGCTAGGCTGGTTCTACCAGTTTCTACCAAATCAACTGTTGGCATTTATGCTTCAGGTCAGGCCATAGAGTCATTAATAATGAATCTGATGAGTGATAACCTGAATGAAGCTAATATAGTCGGCGAAAAGATACTAAAAGAGAGTCGTAAGGTTATTGAGTACTTTTTAGAAAGAGCCGACATTCCAGAGTGGGGTGGAGCTACAATTGCATTTATGGCAAATACAAAAAATAAGATGAAAGAATTAGCTGAAAAAATGTTACCAAGTTCTTACTCTCTTGAATTCAATGATGTATCTCTAACAGATATATGGCCAATTAATGAATTAGACTTAGTTCCAGATATTTTGTATGGGCATAGCAATCTATCTCTTCGTGAAATACGTCATGAGGTAGATGCATGGTCATTCGATAAAAAACAGAAGATTCTATCAAATTATTTTGGCATAAGACTCAATAGGAGGCATAAGCCCGGAAGAGCTTTAGAAAAAGCACATTACTCATGGGATTTATTATGTGATTATGGTATATTCAGGGATTTACAAAGACATCGTATGGTTGATGACATGGAATGGCAAGAATTAACACCAAGGTATGGATATGAAACTCCAGAAATCGTAGAGCTTGCAGAAGTTGGTAATCTTTTTGAAGAATGTTTTGATCTTAGTTTAGAACTATTTAATTTATTGCAAGAAAATGAATATTTTTTGGAATCTCAATATGCAACACTAATGGGGCATCGTATGAGATGGAAGGTTACTATGAATGCTCGAGAAATGATACATTTCATTGAACTGAGAACAGGTCCTCAAGGACATAGCGGATACAGGAAGATAGCGAAGAAGATGCATGATATTTTACTCGAAAGACATCCAACTATCGCTGAGTCTATGATATTTGTAAATAAGGGTGAGGATCCTGAACTTGCTAGGTTAGCAGCTGAAAATTATAGTCAATTTAAACTTAGTAAACTTAGTAAAAATAAAAACTAATTACTATTTTCTTGTTCTATGATAAATCTTTGCTCGTGGGAGATGAATAGTCTTTCCTTGGCTTCAGCGCTACCATTATGAAAGATTTCAGCTCTTTCTTCCGGAGTATAATCCCAATAGGTTTTTCCTACAATAATCTGTTGTTCTAATTGTTCTTCGGGTGGATTATTATGTCGTTCAAAGGAGTTCATTATTATTTCTCATTAATATTTAACTTATTAACCATATTAAAATATACTCTTTCAAATTGGATTGTCAATAATATAAAAAATAACAAAATAGATCTATTGACATGCTAATATTAATCTGTTAATATTTGATTATAACGGCCAAAGACAGTAGCTGTCATAGACTTAATAACGCTACCGAGGTTATAAAATATTTTATAATGCTTTGGATCGTCCAGAGTATTTTTAATTTATAAGGAATAAAATGTCACTAACAAGAATTCAAAAAGAAGATATCGTCAAGCAAGTTTCCGATCTACTTGCAAATTCAAAGATGACTGTTTTAGCTGAGTATAGCGGAACATCAGTCAAGTCTCTACAGGAATTGAGAAGTATAGCAATTGAAAACGAAACTGAAATTCACGTTATAAAAAACCGTTTAATCATAAAAGCCTTATCTAATAATGAGAAAACTCGAAAAATTGATACAGATCAAATAAAGGGTCAATTGCTATATGCTTTCAACCCCTCTGATGAAGTTGCACCTGCTAAAGACATGGCAAACTTTGCTAAATTGAATCCGACTCTCAATTTTGTCGGTGCTATAACGCAAGATGGTACATTCATGTCAGCTGAAGATGTCGTATCATTATCCCAATTGCCAACCAAGGATCAGCTCAGAGCTCAGTTGGTTGGAACTATATCAGCCCCTATAAATGGTTTTGTCAATGTTGTTGCCGGTAATATTAGAGGAGTTCTAAATGTCCTCAATGCTCGGGCAGAAACGTTATAATTAAATAAGAAAGGACAATTAAAATGGCAGAAGATAAGAAAGTAGAAATTCCAAAGGAATTCGAAAAAATAGTTTCAGAACTAGATAAAATGAGCGCACTTGAGATTAGTAAGTTCGTTAAGTTTCTAGAAGAATACTGGGGTGTAAGCGCCGCAGCACCAGCAGCAGCAGTTGCAGCTACAGTAGCAGATGCAGCACCAGCAGCTGAAGAAAAAACCGAATTCGACGTTATCCTTAAGGATGCAGGAGCGCAAAAGGTTGCTGTTATTAAAGCAGTTAAAGAAATTACAGGATTAGGACTAGGTGAATCTAAGGCATTAGTTGACGGAGCTCCAAAGACTATCCTTGAAAAAGCTAAAAAAGATGATGCTGAATCAGCGCAAAAAGCATTGGTTGATGCAGGTGCGTCAGTTGAACTAGCTTAAATAATAATAAAATAGTTATCCACACCTTCAATTTAATATTTTGACTTGCTAAAGAAAAAATGTTAATTTTATGATAAGGGTGTAAAATACACTTTAAATCGAGAGACAAATATGGCTGATGTTCCAGATAAACAAATAAAAAGATTAAGATCCTTAATTCAGGAGGCTGAGACTAGTTTAGCTGCAGCTAATGAATTAATACTAAGCTTAGTTGGTGATGATATAGTGGCTACAACCAGCGCTAAAGAAGCGTCGCTTGGTAAGGTTATTGAAGGTGTCTTTGACGGGCAAAATATGGCTGGCAGTGATAGTAAAACCTATCCGGTTCCAGCCAATTATGCTTCTAAGTCAAAATTAGTTCAAGGCGATATACTCAAGCTTACTATAGATGATGATGGTAGTTTTCTTTATAAACAAATTGGGCCTATAACTAGAAAGCAACTAGTTGGTGCTCTAAAATTAGAGAATGGACATTATTTCGTTGAAGTAAACGACAAAAGATTTAGAGTACTGTTAGCTAGCGTAACATATTTCAAAGCAAAGCCTGGTGATCAGGTTAGTATTTGGGTACCAGAAGATGATTCAAATTCTGAATGGGCTGCATTAGAATCAGCACTTTAAATTTAGAATAACAATATAGTGCCTATATAGTCTATAATATAGATATATGGGTAAGGTGTTATACAATAAATATCGATCTACTAATTTTAGTGAAGTTATTGGGCAAGATCACATAACCAAGTCATTAGATAATGCTCTAAAAAATGAGAATATTTCGCATGCTTATTTATTCACTGGTCCTCGCGGGGTTGGCAAAACCAGCATTGCTAGAATATTAGCCTATGCCGTAAATAACTTTGACTATAATTTAGATAATAATAGTCTCGACATAATAGAAATTGATGCTGCGAGCAATCGTGGTATTGATGAGATAAGAGAATTGAGAGATAAGATTAATCTAGCGCCATCTATCGGAAAATATAAGGTTTATATTATCGATGAAGTTCATATGTTAACCTTACCCGCATTTAATGCATTACTTAAAACTCTTGAAGAACCTCCAAAGCATGCAATATTTATTCTTGCAACAACAGACGCCGAGAAGCTACCCGACACTATTGTTAGTCGAACACAAAGATACATATTCAAAGCAATAGAAAAAAAAGATATAGTAAATCATTTGAAGTCTATTTCAAAATCTGAATTAATTAAAATTTCCGATGATGCATTATTACTCATTGCTGAATTTGGCAATGGTTCACTTAGAGACAGTATTAGTATCCTTGATCAAATCCGGAATAAATCAAATGATGTTAGCGTTGATGATGTTAATGAATCTTTAGGATTGGCGCCATCAACTGCTATAGATACAATTATCAGTGATATGAATGAAAAAGAAATACAACAATTAGTTAAAAACTTAAATTTATTAGTAAATCAAGGTATGAGCGCATCAACAATATCATCACAACTATCTAAAAAAATAAGAAATGATATTTTTTTGAATAATATATCATATACCTTTGATGCATTGAATTTACTTGAAAAACTTATTGATATTCCTTCTAGTCGAAATCCCGAACTTCAATTAGAGATCCTATTAATAAGAACCATAGGTTTAAATCTTATAAAATCAAATTCTAATAGTAGTACGGACTCTGAAATAAAAGAAAAAACAACTCATGTTGCGATTAAGAAAAGCCAAATATCTCCGAAAACATTAGAAGACAAGTCAATTGTAACAACTAAAAAAATCAAGCCATTAGTTAGTGACAAAGAAATATCTACAAAATCGATGGTTGATAAATTAGTCTGGCAAGACATACTAAATGAATTAAGAAAAACAAATAATACACTATATGGCATTTTAAGGGTTTCTAAACAATCATTTTCAGAAAAAGGTATAAAACTTGGATTCGACTTTAAATTTCATCAACAACGGATTATCGAACCTAAAAATATGGAAATATTACAAGATGTAATTGTGAAAATTACTGGCAAAAAAAATAATATTGAAACTTTTTTACAGCCTAAAATAAAAGAAGAAACTGAGATAAATAACATTAGCAATATTTTTGGTGATGCTAAAGTGCTAAAATCATAGATATATTAACAAAGGATATTAATGGATAATAAGGTAGGAGTACCGCCACAGAATCTTGAAGCTGAAGCATCTCTGCTAGGTGCTATTATAATTGATAGCGAGTCTTTGGTAAAAATAGCTGATTCTATATCCCCTAACGATTTTTATGATCCAAAACATCAAAAAATTTATGAATCAATCTTACAGTTATATGAGAAACACTCTGCGATTGATGTTTTAACTATTACTGATCAAATAAAAAATAATGGATTGATAGACGCGGTTGGTGGGGCGTCTTATCTTACAGAGTTAACCAATTACGTGCCTACTTCCTCTCATATTGAACAATATGCTGAGATAGTCTCGCAAAAATCTCTTAGACGAAGACTTATTAAGGCTTCACAAAATATAGCGAATCTTGGTTTTGACGAATCAAAACAACTACAGGAATTAATTGAACAGGCTGAAACGAATATCTTTAATGTTTCACAGCAACACGTAAAACAAGATGTAGTTAGTCTTGAAACTATACTCTCTGAAAGTTTTGATAGATTAGATGATTTACATAAAGATAAAAATAAATTAAGGGGTGTTCCAACAGGTTTCTCAAAATTAGACTCTATTTTAGCAGGTCTCCAAAAATCTGATTTATTTATTTTAGCGGCACGTCCAAGTATGGGAAAAACAGCTTTCGCTCTCAACCTCGCACATAATGTGGCTGTTCAGTCTGAACAAACAGTATTAATGTTTAGTCTTGAAATGAGCAAGGAACAATTAGTAGATAGATTACTATCAATGGAAAGTGGAGTAGATGCTTGGAATTTGAGAACAGGAAATTTATCTGATAGCGATTTTGAAAAGATAGGCCAAGCTATGGGTACGCTTTCTGAAGCTCAAATATTTATTGATGATACGCCTGGAATAACTGTTAGTGATTTACGCACAAAAGCTAGGAGAGAAGCTCACCTGAGACCCTTAGGTCTTGTTGTTATTGATTACTTACAGCTTATGAGTGGTTCTAGATCAAGCGGAGATGGCAATAGAGTACAAGAAATATCCGAAATATCAAGAGGTCTTAAAGGTATAGCTAGAGAATTGAACGTCCCAGTTATTGCTTTAAGCCAATTGAGTCGTTCAGTCGAATCTAGACAACCACAAATACCTCAACTAGCTGATTTAAGAGAATCGGGATCAATAGAGCAAGATGCTGATGTGGTTGCATTCATTTATCGAGAGGATTACTACAATCCGGAAACCGAGCGTAAATCGGTAGTTGATCTATTTATTAAAAAACACAGAAATGGGCCTACTGGTAGTGTAGAATTATTCTTTGACCGTAAGAAACAAAAATTTAGGACTATTGATAATGTTCATAATGATGGCGATAACTAACATAAGTTAATGGTATAATTCTATTTAATGATAAACATTAAATCATATTTCAATATTAATACTTTAAATAAATTGTTTTTGGTTATTTTAATAGGATTAACTACTTTCTTATTGCTATTTAGATTAGGCACAATTACAAATGGCTTATCAATCAATGAACTCATTTACTTAAATTCACATTCTTCCATCAGTAATATTTTTCATAACATTACATATCTCCCTTATTCAATCATCCACCAATTATTTTTTTCAATTAATACCTCTTCAATATTCATTGATAGATTAGTTTCCGTTTTTTTGTTCGTTCCATTTATCTATCTTTTTTATAAATTTTTTAGGTATAAATTTGGCTATTATACTGCTTTTTTTAGTACTTTGATATTCTTAAGTAGCTCATGGTTATTACATACATCGAGAACTGCTACACCCGAAATTCTTTTAATAAGCCCATTACTTTTCGTATTTCTCCATGAATTTATTAAAAATGAGAAAAATCTCAATAAAATTCTAGTATTTACTATTATATCTTTTGGTCTACTTATATATGTTCCTGGAATGATTTATTTGATCTTATTATTCATTTTATATAATCTTCGATATCTAAGGTTATTTATAGGTAAATTAAATACATTACAAAAGTCATTAGCTATATCAATTTTTATATTAGCCTTAATACCGCTGCTTTATTCAATATCAGTTAACCTAAATAATCTAAGCAACATCTTAGCTATACCTGATAGTTTTCCTAGTTTACTTCATGTTTTGAGCAGACTAATTAACATACCAGAATATTTATTATTTAAAATGACATTGAGTCCATCGATATGGCTCAATAACCTAGCAATACTCGATTTACTTGGTATTGTGTTTTTAGTAACAGGTATTTTTAGAATTGCTACTAATTGGTCTGATAAAAGCTATAAGAATCTTTCTTATACGTTTGCCATAGTTTGTATTTTATACGCTATTAATGACACCATATCTATAACTATTATATATCCAATTATTATGTTATTAATCGGTATTGGATTGTCCTATTTTATTGATAAATGGTTTAAAGT
>CAITDW010000064.1 GCA_903891235.1 uncultured Candidatus Saccharibacteria bacterium | reverse complement strand
TGCTGACAGTCCGTATTACAAAGCCTTTGTAAAGTTTGGTCGTTATTGTGTAGACGTAAAAGCAATTAACCCAGCTCGCTTTACTGAGTGGGTATTAAAACAAAATAAAAAAATTGATCATTGGTGTAAAGATAGTGTCTATAACGAATATCTTATGGATTATTTACGAGTAGAAAATGTAAACGATGCTCTGGCTCGTGCCATGGAGTTTGGTATAGACTGGTCAGAAGAGTCTGGCAATCCTCCAGAAGATTGTTTACGCTATGGCAACAGTAATAAAATGGCCTATGCTGTTAACACCGGTCGTATTAGTCCTTGGGTAATTTATAATAGCGAAAGTGGACAAAAGTTTTTAAGCGAACTTGACCCAACGCAAATTGCCATGGTCTGGCCCTACATTGATGCGGACTTTTGGATGCGTAAGTTTAAAGACTATCCAGCAGACCAAGAGTATGCCAAGGATATATTACAGAAAGCAGGATGGTAATGAAAATTTTATGTCTTGGTAATAATACTAAAGATACTGATATTAAAACTTGTAATTTAGCCAAGACAAATTTATCTAAATGTCATGGCCTATTATCAGAGTTAGATGGCCCTAGCCTCACAATCACACAAGATGGATGGTATCATTCAAGTGTTTATGATATAGAGTATAGTCGGTTGGTTGAGTTAGCAACAGAGTTTAATTCTGTAATTATGTTAAATCAACCAAAAGAACAATATAGTCACCCAGATGCCTTTTACAAGACAGTTAAATTAGTTGAAAATTTACCCAATGGTAAGTTTCTTAATCCTAGCTACACTACCGATATTAACTTTTTTGAAAATTTAGTTAAAACAAATAAAAGTTTTTGCATTTTTCCATTTATAGAACTTTTAACTAACCAGCGGACTGATGGGTATACTACAGTGTGCTGTCGATCGTCTACTCCGGTTGCCCATATTTCAGAAATAAAAAATTGGGCAAAAAATAAAGATTATAGTATTATAAGAAATAAAATGCTTAACGGAGAATTGCTGCCTGAGCATTGTGCAAGTTGTTATACACTTGAAAATAGAAATATTTTAAGTGCTAGAGAACAAGAAACAGTCGAATGGGCAAATCGATTAAACCTAACATCATTAAACGATCTTACGGAGATTACACATCCTGCATATTATGAAATACGACCAAGTAATGTTTGTAATTTGCAATGTAGAATGTGCGGACCAACAAGTAGCCATTTGATTGGTCAAGAATATAAAAAAATAAATCTAATATCAACAATTCCATCAAAAGAGCAAAGTGATTTTAGTATTGTAGATTTTACTAATTTAAAAAAATTATATGTGGCAGGCGGCGAACCAACTGCTATGCCAGAGTTTTACAAATTTCTTGATCTTTGTATTCAAAATAAAAAAACTGATTTTGAGTTTTTAATTAATACAAATGCTACCAAATTTAGTAATCGTTTTAAAAAACAATTAAAACAATTTTCAAATTTACAATTTATTATTAGCCTTGAGGGTGTGGGGAGTCTTAATCATTATATTCGTTGGCCATCTGACTGGAATACCATTACTGAAAATATGCATTATCTTAGAAAACACAACCACATTATTACAACAAATACTACTGTGTCAATTTACAATGTGACTAATTTGTACAATTTATTAAAGTTTTTTGATAACGAATTTCCGGGAATGTTAGTTCATTGTCTTCCGTGTACCTCCAAGGATGATATGTTATCTGGTTTTAATTTTCCAAATTCTAAGTTGGCACTGGAGCGATTATTACCGATTCAACAATTAAAATGTTATAAAAATAATAGGTTGTTAAAAAGTTTTATTGATGGTATAATAACACATTATCAAACAACCCTAAGTGTAGATTTAACACAATTAAAATTATTTTTTGAATTTAACGATAAACTTGATTTATCTAGAAATGTTAAACTAGCCGATTATATTCCAGAATTAGAACAAGCAAGAAAGTTAATACTATGAGTGCAGATATTGATATTGATTTAGC
>CAITDW010000063.1 GCA_903891235.1 uncultured Candidatus Saccharibacteria bacterium | reverse complement strand
GTTTTGGCAGAAACTACTAAAACAGTAGTATTAGAGGAAACAGACGTAGCAACTTTTCCACCACGTGATACTACATCCTTTTCAAGTGTTTCATCGCGAAATCCAGTAAATACTACTTTCATTCCTTTCATATTATCACTAATAACCAATTTTTCTTCAAAAGAACCAAAATTTTTTAAAGCTAGAACAAATTTATCAGCCCATTCAATATTATCAACTATTTTTTGCGTAGTTTTATCAGAAAAACCTTGTACACGGCTAATCTTATCAAAAAGTTCAGATTTACTCATACTCTTATATTTTTGCAAAATATCTGGAAAATCATCTAACAATGTAGTAATCTTTTTGATTCCCATACCAAACCCAAATATACCACTTGCTCCTAATACAACAGGAAGAGATAATTTCTTTAATCCTGTATGTATATTATCATATGTTCTTTCAGCTAAACGTGCTCCAAAACCTGGAACTTTCTCAAAATCTTCTTTACTTGCAGCAATTATTTTGATAAGAGAGTCATAACCAGAACTGTGTAATTTCTTGACATTTTGCTCTCCAACTTGCTTAATTCCTAACTTTGCAAAAAAACTAGCAATAAGCTTAATACACATTTCATCTCCGTACTCTTCAGTGATTATATCAACACCAGTTTCATTCCACTTATAAATCATATCAGGCATGTCTGGTTCTGAAGCTGGCTTTACAGTTTTTACTATAAATGGAATTACATCTCCAGAACGTACTACTTCAATCATAGCTCCTCGACCTATCATATTGTCTGTAATATACTTTGCATTAAATCCTGACGCTTGTTTAATAGTTACACCACCTATCGAGATTGGTTTTATATGAACTACGGGTTTAATTAAACCCCACTTGCTAACATGCCATTCAACTTCAATAACTTCACTGATAATCCCTTCGACTCGCATCTTAAACGCAAAAGCATACTCGGGATTACCTGATATATTTCGTTCATATGATAAATTAGGTTGGACTATAACTCCATCAATTTCATATACAGAAGCATCTTTATTACGAATTAAAGACTCTGATATATTTTCAACACTTAAATTATCAACTATTTCTCGATGAACTGTAGTAAAACCAAGTGAATCAAGATAGTCCAATTGTTCTGTTGGTTTATCCATCAAACCATCACCTAGTATCTCATAAGCAACGAACGATATATCATTAAGACCTTCACGTACAGTCTTTGCACCAATTCGTCCAGCCACAAAATTACGAGGATTAGCATATTCACCTGCATATTTCTTCTTAAAAGTATCAATTTTCATTATCAATTCTCCTCTAACAAAAAGTGTAACATCTAAATTCTTTGGAATTGTATCAAAATACTGAGATAAATAAGATATATCAGCCCCATATACTCCGTCTCCTCTTGTATATAATTTAATCTTACCATTTTTCATAGCCATTAAACAAGAGACACCATCTAGTTTAGATTCAATAACATATTCCGCAGATTTATTATTTTTTTTCCAAGATTCTATGTGTTTTGTAGCTTCGTCACATACGGATGTCAATGTGATCTTATCCATGCTACCAAGCCAATAAGGAAGTTTTTTCCTGTTCTCATTTTCTCGAATCCTCGATCCAATTGGAACTGTATATTCTGGATCTCTAATAAATAATATTTCTTTTAGAACATCATACTGT
>CAITDW010000062.1 GCA_903891235.1 uncultured Candidatus Saccharibacteria bacterium | reverse complement strand
TTATTCAGTGATAAAGATAGCAATTATTTCTCAAAAAGGAGGGGCTGGGAAAACCACTCTCGCTATTAATCTAGCGGTGGAAGCAGAAAGAAATAATTTATCCTCTCTTCTAATTGATCTAGATCCTCAAAGTTCAGCTACTGAATGGAGTGATAGTCGCCAGCAGAATTATCCTGTTGTGTTATCTTCTCACGCTTCAAGAATGGATAAATTAATTGAGAAAGCAGAAGCAAACAATGCTAGTTTTATATTTATTGACACTGCTCCACACTCAGAAAATTCAGCATTAGAAGCAGCTAAGATAGCTGACCTTGTCCTAATTCCATGCCGAGCTGGTATTCTAGATATAAAAGCTATTCAATCTAGCTTAAATATCTGTCGTCTTGCGAATGTTAAATCATTGGTAATATTAAACGCTCTTCCTGCCCAACCATTTATTGCTGAAGAAGCAAGGCAAGCTATAGAAACAATAGGTGGTAATGTATTTGAATACACATTAGGACAGCGCATTATTTTTAGTCATGCCATGACTGCTGGACTTGGTGTAGTTGAATTTGATCTAAAGAGTAAAGCGGCCCAAGAAATACAAAATATCTTTGAATTAATAAATCAGGTAAAGAAAGATGGCAATGAGAAATAAAACAAGCCTTGCCGAGGCTATGTCTAAAACAACTACCAAAGTCTTGGTTAATAATAAAATAGGAGTGGACAAAAACAGTGAAGCTAAAAAAATAATTATTACAGTTTCACCGGAAGCTCATTATCAATTTAAGAAATTGTCCGTTGAAGAGCGTTCTCAGATACAGACTTTAGCAAAAGAGGCGTTAAACGATTTGTTTGTAAAATATAAACTACCGCCGATTGCTTAGGATAATGTTAGGGGATGCCATAGGTATAAAATATAGATATTATGGTTTTATATTGGACAAAAGAAAACAAATATTACAAGCTATTTGAGCAAGCTACTTTGTTTGGAACAATTGATGTTGTTTGTGTTTGGGGTAGGATATAAAGTAATCTCTTGTGATACTGACCAAGATGTAGAGCTTACCGTAAATAGTATAAAAAAGCGTAGGAAACACAGGGGCTATAAATAAAATTAATCGAAATGACTAATAGATCTAAAATTTGGGATTATGATCCAAAGGAGATAACAAAACTATTAAGTGAATTCGCAAAACCAACAATTTGTGAGCAATTAGGTATTGGCGAAACAACTTTAAAGAATTATATTAAAGCCCATCAAATTAAGTACACAAAGCCACTAATAATTAAAAAGAGGCAACGTCGGAAATCATCAAAAATTTTAGTTGATAATTCTGTTCACGTTGAAGTCAAAAGCCCTTTCGAACTATTTAAAGAACAGTTTGAGAAAAGGAAGAAGAAAAGGATAATCCAAGAATTGAAAGATTGGCGTTATTAAATCTGCTATAATGTCGGTCTAAGCGTAATCCTCAGATTTTTCCGAAAATCTTAAGAAGTAAAACTAATTGAAATGACACAAATACTGCCAAAACTTTGGGATTGCGATCCACAAGAGATGCAAAAACTTTTAGATGACGGAGTAACGAGAAAAGAGATTGCATCAAAATTAAAAGTTAGTATTCCAAGCGTACGTAATTTTATTTTGAAATATAACCTAAAATGGCGTGTGACAAAGGGACAACAAAAATCTGAAATTTATAAATATGACCCAAAAGAAATAGGAGATTTATTGAACAAGGTTCCAAGACACAGGCTTTGTAAAGACTTAGGGATCTCTATAAAAGGTTTAGAAAATTATATTAAACTTCATCAAATACAGTATACTGCTCCTCCTAAGACCAGAAGAAGAGTGATTGGATATTCAAAACCAAAGCCTAAAAACATCGAAGAAGTACATCCTAAACCTAAAAGAATTGGGGTTGATAATTCCGTTCATGTTGAAGTCGAAAACCCTTTCGAACTATTTAAAGAACAGTTTGAGAAAAGGAAGAAGAAAAGGATAATCCAAGAATTGAAAGATGGATATTATTAGATGATAATGCGGTGATCGTGGATTTACTTACTTCGCCTTTATCACCTGTAATTGCTATTGTCTTCATGCGCTAATGTTTAGTAATTTATAATACAGCACTATATACAGCAATACTAAGCAATGCTATAAGTACCCGTAATATATAAAGAAAAATTTGCTTTCTAAGTGAGCTGACTTTTATTTGCTACGGCGAAGCGCGAGACAGGGTTTTTAATAGGTTATACTTTACAGCACATAAAAAACTTACGTTTCTTCGATGCTTTAAGATACTAAATCTTACAAAACTTGAGACATTAGTAGACATAGATGAATCTCATTGAGTAAACGTTGCAACTAGTAGAATACACCCTATAGCTAAAGAACCAATAAAAACTATTACCATAATCACCTCCTCACTTGATAATGGCTAATTTTACTTCAAGTTATTTAAGAAATGGTTAATCAAAACATATTTGGTTATATCTGCATAAAATATAACCAAATTTCATAAATTCGCCTTCCACTTAGTTTCGCGAATAGTTAAAAATTACAATAAGCCATATTAAAATTACTAAACGTAAGGCTTATGCCAATTAATTGCTTGTCCTAATACAAAATTATT
>CAITDW010000061.1 GCA_903891235.1 uncultured Candidatus Saccharibacteria bacterium | reverse complement strand
TCATCATTATCTATCTTGGCTATAATTATATCGGTTACGCCAAAATTTTCCAAGTCTTTGATTTGGCTGATTACTTCTTTTTGAGTACCATAAAGAGTCCAGCCAAGTCCATTTCCATTAGCATTATTTCTTATAAAGTCTTCAGCTTCTTTTTTAGAATCACGGATTAAAATTGATAGAGATATCATTTGCTTTTTATTTATAATCCTATTGGTTTTTTTTAAATATTCTTTATACATATCAAGCATAGATATATGCGTAGCATCAAATTGATTTGCCATAGTTCTTGTTTCGTCAGAATGTCCCGACATAAAAACCTCTGGTGTATACCCATTTGTTATTTCATTAAACTTTTCTACCCATTTTTTTGTGTAAGAAAGTCTTTTTTCTGGGGTATCAACAAGTTCAGATATATACAATAAGTCTTTAATACTACTTTCATCTTTGTGCAAATCCCCCGAAACAATATTTAAAATAAGTTTACCTGGAAATTCTTCATTATAGGACTTGCAAATCATTGCCATATATTCGGGGGTAATAGCGTAAGTTCTAATAGCAATCATGTATTTAAGATTTTCTTTATTTGAAGCTGCTTTAAAAGATTTAATCAAAAAATCTTTATTTTTAGAGTGATAAGTCAGTAAAATAGAGTAATATTTATTTTTGTTTAATATCTGACTAAGATCTATTATCTCTTTAACAGAAGAAATATCTCCTCGATTCATCCAATGAAATCTCATTTGAAAACTTACCTTATTTCATATCATTAAAAAATGTTTTAGCTAGATCTTCACCTTCTAGCCCCGATGCTTGATATTCTTTAATTTTATCAGGAGAAAATTGTGGATTTTCTTTTAATGGATCCATCCAAAACTTTAAGTTATCTGAGCTTTTATTTCCAACTTGCTTAAAGTATTCTGGTGTTCCATAATTATAAAATGTGCCTGGGTTATCAATAGCTTTTAATGAAAAATTAGAAAATACATATCTTGTGCCAGATGTAACCTCACGCACTCCATGTCCATATGGATCAAATGCGCTATGGACTACTATATCTCCTTTTTCTGGCTTATACTCAAAGCATGCACCACCAGAATTATTTTTATCTTTAATAGATCCATCTGGATTAATTTGAGGATAAAATATAGCTCCTCCCTCATATTCTCCAAAATACACACATACGCCATAGTCAATAATACAGCATGTACTCCAAACATCTGTTTGAGATAAAAGGTGACATTGATCCTTGCCTGGACTATCTGTATGAATGAACATACCGTTATCTCCAGGTCTTACTGTGAGGTAATTATTTGCTGGATGAATAACCCATTCTGGCCCAATAATTTCAGATATTGTTTCCCATAAATCAATAGTTCCATCTACACCTGGAGCCATTTTGTTAGTATACCAACTCATTAGTCCTTCTGTGTATGGCTCAATTTCTTTTGGTAGAGCATTTAAGCCTGCCTCAATCTTTTCAATTAATTTTTCAGGTATTGCATTTTTTATAATAAAAATTCCAGACTTATTGCCATAAGCATCAATATGTGGTGAAGGGTTTAAACAATCTGATCTATCATAAAATGCCATCTTTATCTCCAATAAATAAATTATACCATAAAACAGATATATATTATATTTTCCAAGCATTTAGTGCTGACATATATCTATTACCACTCAATACTGGCTTTACCTCATGTATAAACGGGTCCTGAGATGGGAAAATTATTAAACTACCTTTTTTTGGTTTAATCTTTATATTATGATTTGGAAAATTAATTTCTCCCCCCTCATAATTATCATTAAGATATAAAACTGAGGAAAATGCTAGGTTAGAGT